>JAISDL010000048.1 GCA_031264825.1 Accumulibacter sp.
ACCGAGCGCTGCGAGATCATCCGCGAGTTGTCCAAGGATCAGATTCTGACGCGCATCGCCGATGCCGGCGGCGTGTTCTGGCACGAGGCGCCCACGGAAGCAGTCGCCGTCGTCGAATCATGCGATTGCGTCTCGTGCGGAGAATGAAAGCTGGGAATCGGGTTGGCGATTATGCCGACAGGAAACTGCTGGCATCAAGGAGCGGCGGCCCCATCCGACTGAAGCACCTGCCTGACGGGGAAGGTCTCGTTGGCTTGGAACCGACTACTTCTCACTTCTTGTCGTAAGTGGTGTCGTGGTCGGGCGGGATAGACAACAAACGGATGAACTCACCGTCGCGGTAAGCCACCGCCCGACGGGACTGTGTGATGCGCAGGCTGTAAAGCGCGGCGACGCCCAGCGGCGGCTTGACGCTGACGATCTTCTCCCAATGCAGACCCTTGTCGCGGTAAACCTGCTGCCACGCAAGCCGGCGCAACTTCGCCAGGGTGTCCAGTGCGGCGTGGCGCTCGGTTTTTTGCAGGTCGAACAGGTCGCGCTGAAAGACCGGGTTGTTCAAGTCCAGCCGGACGGTCGTGTCGGCATCACTCATCGCGCATCGTCGCGCAGACGCTGCAACAACGCGTCGGCTTGCGCGTCGCTGGCTGGGTGGGAACGCGCCCAATCCAGTGCTTCGGCGAGATCGGCCGCACCCTGCGGTGTGTGTAGCCAGCGTTCGTTATCGGGGATTACCGTGGCGGTACGCACCAGCCAGACGCCAGGCTCGCGTTCTTCCAGCAACACTTGACGACCTGCATAACGCTTGCCTAAAGAAATCTGCCCGTTGGCACCAACAAGCTTCACGACGGGAGAGGCGATCGCGGCGAACATAGTGTGTTCCTCATATACGAAATTAGGAATCTACTATAGCACTAATTCTATTTCCAAACCATCCCTGCCTTTGCTCTCAACCCCCACCATAAAATTTCAAAAGGAGTTCCGGTGGTTTTGTTTTCGGTGATGGTGGCGTATTTATCGAGGTGGGTCGATAATGGAAGCATTGTTCGCTTCAGGCTTGAGGAGCCTTACATCATGAAAATACCGCGATTCGAGTTGCCCCGCGTCAATGAAGGCGTTTCACGGGAGCAACCGAGGATCGTCCCAGTGACGCGACTCCCTTGGGACGCGCGAACCGACCGGCGCGGCTTTCTCGGCGCGGCGCTTATGCTTGGGATGGCGATGACGGCAAGTCCAACCGCTGGCGCGGTAGAAAAAGCCTGCAAAAGCGCGAAAGCGCCGTCCGATCCGTGCCGGACTTTTCACGCGCATAAATTTGTTGTTCAGGGTTTGACGATCAGCCCGGACGGAAAACTGCTGGTTTCGAAGAGTTGGGACACGACGATCAAGCTGTGGAGCCTCCCTGATGGCAAGCTGATAAAGACCCTGGAAGGACGCAAAGATGGGATAACTTTTATTGCCATTGCTCCAGACGGGAAGTTGCTGGCAATGGTGAGTGATGACAATACCATAAAACTATGGGGCCTGCCGGACGGCAATCTGGTGAATGTCCTGAAAGATCGCAGAGACAGGATCCATTTCATCGCCATCTCTCCAGACGGGAAACTGCTGGTATCGGTAGGCGTGTTCACAAGCATCTGCCTGTGGCGCCTGCCGGATGGCAAACTGATAAGTACCCTGGAAGGGCGCAATGGCGGGATAACTTCCGTCGCCATCGATCCGAACGGAAAACTACTGGTATCGGGAAGTGAAGACAAGGCCATCAAGCTGTGGAGCTTGCCGGACGGTAAGCTGGTGAAGAGACTGGAAGGGCACAAAAGTGGGATAAATTCTTTTGCCATCTCTCCAAACGGAAAGCTGCTGGCATCGGCCAGTAGAGACAACACCATCAAACTATGGAGCCTGCCGAATGGCAAGCTGATAGAGACCTTGGAAGGACACAAAAAACCGATAAGCTCTATCGCTATCGCTCCGAACGGGAAACTTCTGGCATCCGGGAGTAAGGACGAGACCATCAAGCTGTGGACCTTGCCTGACGGAAAGCTCGCAAAAACCTTGGAAGGACACAAGCGTGAGGTATTTCTCATCACCTTCGCTCCCGACGGGAAGTTCTTGGCATCGGGGAGTGATGACACGACCATCAAGCTGTGGAACTTGCCGAGCGGCAAACTGGCAAAGACACTGGAATGGCACAGAGGCTGGATATTATCCATCGCCATCTCTCTGGACGGGAAGCTGATGGCATCGGGAGATTTAGAAGGTTCCATCCGCCTGTGGCGCCTGCCCGATGGGGAAGGCCTCACGTGCCTGATCGATCCTGCCGCTTCTCCCGACAAGATTCGAGAGGTGGAACCGTGAAAACGATCGTGTTTGAGATCGCGTCGCCCGAAGCGGCGATGGCGCGCTTGATAGCGGCGTCCAGCGAGGGCGTTTCGGAGCGGTGCGCGCGTCTGAGTTTTCCCTCGTGTGTCGATATGGCGCGCGTGTTGACGCCGACGCGCTGGGGTGTCGTGGAGGCTTTGACCGGGGCCGGTCCTCTGGGCGTGCGCGAACTCGCGCGGCGCGTCGCACGCGACGTGAAAGGCGTGCATACCGACGCCAACGCGCTCGTCGACGCCAACGCGCTCGTCTCGGTGGGAGTCATCGACCGCGCCGAAGACGGGAAATACGTATTTCCGTTCGACGAAGTGAGGGTGCGTTTCAATCTGCGCGCCGCCGCGTAATTCGTTTTTCCGGGGCCACCCGAACAAACGCTGGTGTATCCTGACGCCGCGCTGGATTAAAATGGAAGTCCCCAAAATGACCGGGTTCGACCCTCGGCGCAGAACATAGCGATGACCCTCAAAATTGCCCTTGCCCAGATCAACACGACCGTCGGCGACATCGACGGCAACGCGGCGCGCATCCGCGGTTTTGCCCAGCGCGCGAAGGACTTGGGCGCCGACCTTTTGCTGACGCCGGAACTCGCGCTCTGCGGGTATCCGCCCGAAGACCTCCTCTTCCGACCCGATTTTTTGAAGGACTGCGACGCCGCGCTCGACGAACTCGCGCAAAGCGTCCACGGAATCTCGCTCCTCGTCGGGCACCCGCTCGCGCGGGACGGCAAACGCTTCAACGCGGCGACGCTGCTTTCCGACGGCGTTCGCGCGGCGGTTTACTGTAAGCAGACCCTGCCGAATTACGAAGTCTTCGACGAGCGACGTTATTTCACCCCGGGAGAGACGCCGTGCGTCGTCGAACTCGGCGGCGTCCGTTGCGCGATCAGCATCTGCGAGGACATCTGGGAAGCCGGCGCGGCGAATCAGGCGCGCGAACTCGGCGCGCGGGTCCTGCTCGTCCTCAACGCTTCGCCCTACCACATCGGGAAGCAGAGCCTGCGTGAAACGATCGTCCGAAAACGGATCGGCGCGACGGGTCTTTCCGTCGTTTATGTCAACCTCGTCGGCGGTCAGGACGAACTCGTTTTCGATGGTGGGTCCTTCGCGTGGGATTCGCGCGAAACGCTTTGCCTCGAACTGCCGAAATTTGAAGAAGCGCTCGGCATCGTCGAATTCGTCGACGGCGAACCGCAAGCCGGCGAGGTCGCGCAAAAGTGCGCGGATGAGGCCGAAATCTACCAGGCGCTGGTCCTCGGCGTCCGCGACTATCTCGGCAAGAACGGTTTTCCGGGAGCGATCGTCGGCCTCTCGGGCGGGATCGACTCGGCGCTGACCCTGTGCGTCGCCGTCGACGCGCTCGGCGCCGACGCCGTCCGCGCGGTGATGATGCCTTCGCCCTATACGGCCGCGATCAGCCTCGACGATTCGCGCGAAATGGTCGCGCGCCTGGGTGTTCGCTACAACGAGATTCCGATCGCGCGGGCGATGGAAACCTTCGGTGCGATGCTCGAAAAGGAATTCGCCGGTTTGCCGTCCGACGCGACCGAGGAGAACATCCAGGCGAGGATACGCGGAATGACGCTGATGGCGCTCTCGAACAAAAGCGGCGCGCTCGTTCTCACGACCGGGAACAAATCGGAAATGGCGGTCGGCTACTGTACGCTCTACGGCGACATGGCGGGCGGTTTCGCCGTGATCAAAGACATCGCCAAGACGCTCGTCTACCGCCTCGCGCGCTGGCGCAACGCGCGCTCGCCGGTGATCCCCGAACGCATCCTGACGCGCGCGCCGTCGGCGGAACTCAAGCCCGGACAAACCGACCAAGACAACCTCCCGCCTTACGAAGTCCTCGACGCGATCGTCGAAGCGTATATGGAACGCGATTTGAGTCTGCGCGAAATCGTCGCGCAGGGCTACATCGAGGCCGACGTCCGCAAGGTCGTCCGTCTCATCAGGATCAACGAATACAAGCGCCGTCAGGCGCCGATCGGAATCCGCGTCACGCAGCGCGGGTTCGGGAAGGACTGGCGCTACCCGATCACGAATCGCTACGACGACCTGCGCTGAACTGCGCCGACATTTTTGAAGACGCCTCCCGGGTCGCCGTTGCCGAGCGCGCTCATCGACTCTCCGATGCCTGTTCGGAAGCCTCCTCTGGCACAATAGAGGGGTCGCGCAAGCACATCAAAGGGATTGTATGGAATGTAAAGTCAGGTGGATTGAGGGCGGAATGTCTTTTCTCGCCGAAACGGGAAGCAATCACGCGGTGCCGATGGACGGCGCCCCCGAAGTCGGCGGGAAAAACCTCGCGCCGCGCCCGATGGAACTGCTCCTCGCGGGCGCCGGGGGCTGCACGGGCTTCGACGTCGTTTCCATCCTCAAGAAGGGGCGCCACGCGGTCACGGGATGCGAAATTTCCCTGAACGCCGAACGCGCGGAAGACAACCCGAAAGTTTTTACGAAGATCCATTTCCATTTCAGGGTGTCCGGGAAGTCTCTGAACCCCGAAGCCGTCGCGCGCGCCATAGCGCTTTCACAAGACAAATACTGCTCGGCGTCGATCATGCTCGGCGCGGTGGCTGAAATAACGCACGACTTCGAGATCGTCGAAACGGACTGAGGCCGC
>JAISDL010000053.1 GCA_031264825.1 Accumulibacter sp.
TGATCCGCGCAAACTTTCTTTTGCCGATCTGGACGACGAAGCGATCCCCGGCTTTCAAAACCAGGTTTTTGTCTTCGATCTTCGTCCCGTCTATCCGCACACCGCCCTGGTCTATCATCCGCAGCGCATCGGACGTGCTTTTCGTCAAGCCGGATTGCTTCAGCGCCTGCGCGATCGGTAGCGAGCCTTCGACGGTGTCGAGCGTTATTTCGGCGACGTCGTCGGGAATCGCGCTCTGCCGGAAGCGTGCCTCGAAGTCGGCGAGCGCGTCTTGCGCCGCCGGTTTCCCGTGAAAGCGCTCGACGATTTCCTGCGCGAGGAGCACCTTGATGTCGCGCGGGTTGCGCCCTTCCGACGCCTCGCGTTGCAGCGTGGCAATTTCGGCCGACGAGCGGAACGACAAGAGTTCGTAATAGCGCCACATCAGTTCGTCCGAGATCGACATGAGTTTTCCGAAGACTTCCCTCGGCGGCTCGTTGATGCCGACATAATTTCCGAGCGATTTGGACATCTTGTTCTGCCCGTCCAATCCTACCAGGAGGGGCATCAGGAGAACGCATTGCGGAGGCTGCCCGAAGTGTTTCTGCAACTCGCGCCCGACGATCAGGTTGAATTTCTGGTCGGTTCCGCCGAGTTCGACGTCGGCTTTGATCGCCACCGAGTCATAGGCCTGGCAAAGCGGGTAGAGGAATTCGTGGATCGCGATCGGCAGATTGGCCTGGTAACGCTTTGCGAAGTCGTCGCGTTCGAGCATTCGCGCGACGGTGTAGCGCGACGCGAGCCGGATCATCCCCGCGGCGCCAAGCGCTTCTATCCATTCGGAATTGAAGCGGATTTCGGTTTTTTCGGGGTCGAGTATCTTGAAAACCTGCTCCTGGTAGGTTTTTGCGTTTTCGAGGATCTGCTCGCGCGTCAGCGGCGGCCGCGTCACGTTCTTCCCGGTCGGGTCTCCGATCATTCCGGTAAAGTCACCGATCAGAAACATGATGCGATGGCCGAGTTCCTGAAAATGCCGCATCTTGTTGATCAGCACGGTGTGCCCAAGGTGCAGGTCCGGCGCCGTCGGGTCGAAGCCCGCCTTGATGCACAGGGGACGACCGCTCCGGAGTTTTTCGGCGAGTTCCGATTCGACCAAGAGTTCTTCCGAGCCGCGCTTTATCAGCGCCAGACTCTCTTCAAGCCCGCTCATATAACATCCTCTAAAATTGATCCGCAAACGTTCTTACGGATAGATTATTTTGCTAGACTGTGAAGATTTTCTTGATAAGAAACCGGTCACACTCGATGGATAAGTTGCGAAAAGCGATTCTAGCGTATTTCAAACCGGCAATCGAACGCAAAAAGCGCCGTCGCATGGCGCTTTCGGGAATTGTTGCCTTCGCCCTGCTCAGCATGATGGCCGCTTTCGCGATCACGCCGACCGATGCGCCGGGTCCCGCCGAATTCATCGACGTTATCGAATCCCTGGCGTTTTCTCATACCGACGTCATCGACGCGGGGAGCGACGACATTTTCTACAGCGCGCAGCGCATCCAGCCTTCCGACAGCGTCGCGGGGCTTTTGAACCGTCTCGGCGTTTCCGACCCCGAAGCCTTCGACTTCATCCGCAGAAATCCGAAAACGCAGGCCGTTTCGCGCCAGATGCGCCCCGGCAAGACCGTCACCGCGGAGACGGGCGACGGCGGAATCCTCCGCGCGCTTCATTTCCCGCTCAACTCCAAGGACGGCGTCTTGGTCGTCAAAAGGGACGGCGACCGTTTCGACGCCGACGAGCAAATCCTTCCTTCCGAAACGCATATCGTTCTGAAGGCCGGCGAAATACGCCATTCGCTTTTCGGCGCGACGGATTCCGTCGGCGTTCCCGATTCGATCGCGCTTCAGATCGCCGAAATCTTCGGCGGGGTCATCGATTTTCACCGCGACCTCCGCAAGGGAGACCGCTTTTTCATCGCTTTTGAGGCCATGACGCGCCCCGGCGGTGGGAGCGCGCGCGCCGGGCGCGTACTCGCGGTCGAATTCATCAACGGCCGCAGGGCCTACACGGCTTTTCTGTTCAAACTGGAAAACGGAAAGGAAGGCTATTACTCCACCGACGGCACGAGCTTGCGCAGGGCCTTTCTCCGCTCGCCGCTCGAGTTTTCGCGCGTTTCTTCGGGGTTTACGACCGCGCGATTCCACCCGATCCTGAAAATTTGGCGCTCGCATAGAGGAATCGACTACGCCGCGCCGACGGGGACGCGCGTTCGTTCGGTTTCCGACGGCCGCGTCGAATTCGCCGGACAGAAGAGCGGCTACGGAAACGTCATCATCGTGAAACACTGGGGGGCGTTTTCGACGCTTTACGGTCACTTGAGCGGTTTCGCGCCGGGAATCAAGACAGGCGCGCCCGTCTCGCAGGGGGACATCATCGGCTACGTCGGGCAGACGGGGCTTGCGACCGGGCCGCATCTGCATTACGAATTCCGCGTCAACTCGGTTCAGGTCAACCCGCTTTCGATCGCGCTCCCGGAGGCACCGCCGCTCGAAGAAGCGGAAATCGAACGCTTCGTCGCGGCGTCAGCGCCGCAACGCGCGCAACTCGCGCTCACCAGGCAGATGTTGCCCTTTACGCTGCTGGAATGAGTTTCAGAGGACAGAAATCAGATGTCAGGAATCAGGGATCAGATAAAAACCGATCGGTGTTTCAAAGCTCTTTCTCCGGCGGCGAAGCCGCCGCCAACTGATCTGATCCCTGACATCTGATTCCTGATACCTGATAGGGCACGGCGCGCCGTGCCCCTACGGAGGGATGATATTCGGAGGAGGATCAACCCAAGCTCTTCAGGATAATCCAGTATCTTCTCGTTGGGGTTCGCTTCGCTCACCACCAACCTATGCGGCCCCAAGGTATGCGACTTTTCCGGCGGCGAAGCCGCCGCTAACCGATCTGATCCCTGACATCTGATTCCTGATACCTGAGGCCGAAGGCCGTTCTGTCCTCTGTTACCACGCTGAAAACGAGGAACCGCAACCGCAGGTCGAAACGGCGTTCGGGTT
>JAISDL010000157.1 GCA_031264825.1 Accumulibacter sp.
GGGCCGACGTTGCCGACTTGCGAGAGCGCGCAGCCGGCCAGGCCCGCCAGCCCCGCGCCGAGGCCGAAACCGAGCGCGTCGACGCGGGAAGTCGACACGCCGAGGCAGCGCGCCATCGGACGGTTCTGCGTGACGGCGCGCACGGTGAGACCCAGGCGCGTTCCGCCGAGGAGCGCGGCGAGAACGCCGAGCACCGCCGCCGCGAAGGCGAGGATCGCCAGCCGGTTGTAAGGCAGGATCAGGTTCGAATACACCTCGATCCCGCCGGAGAGCCAGACGGGATTCTCGACGCTCACGTTCTGTGCGCCGAAGACCGACCGGACCGTCTGGATCAGCGCGAGGCTGATTCCCCACGTCGCCAGAAGCGTTTCGAGGGGGCGTCCGTAGAGGTGGCGGATCACGATTCGCTCCAGGAAAACCCCCGTCAGCGCGGAAGCGAGAAAAGCGACCGGCAGTGCCAGAAGCGGGTACCAGTCGAAATACGCCGGCAGGTAGTTCCGAAAAGCGTTTTGCGTCACGTACGCGGCGTACGCGCCGATCATGATGAATTCGCCGTGTGCCATGTTGATGACGCCCATCAGCCCGTAAATGACCGCGAGCCCGAGCGCCGCCAGGAGGAGAATGCTCCCCAGCGAGACGCCGCTGAAAATTCTCCCCAGGATTTCACCGCGCGCGAGTCGCGCGTCGATCGCGCGGGCGACGCGCAGCGCGGCGGTGCGCACTTCCGCGTCGGTTTCGGCGGAGGACGTGAGCGGGTCGAGCAGGCGGCGGACGGCGACGTCGCTCGTTTCGCTTAAGACGTCGAGCGCGCGCAGGCGGACATTTTTGTCGGTCTCATGTATCAGGATCATCGCGTGCGCCGTTTCCAGCCGCCGCCGGATCCCGGGGTCGGACTCACGGAGAATCGCGCGTTCGATCGAGGGGAGCATTTCGGGGCGCGGCGCGGCGGAGAGGGCGTCGACGGCCGCCCGACGCAAGCCCCGGTCGCCGGAGAAAAGGCGCAGCGCCGCGAGCGCGTTTCCCAGCGCGGAACGCACACGGTTGTTGATCGTGACGTTTTCGCTACCTTCGGGCAACGCGGCGAAGCGTTCTTTCGTCCAGACCTTCGTCGCGCCGCCGTCCGGCAGCGCGACGAAAACGGCTTCAGGGGCGTCGGCGCCGGCTTTCCGAACGTAGAGCGCGTCTTCCCGCAAGGCTTCCAGAACCGGCAGGAAATCGCTTTTCCCCTCGGCGGCGATTTTTTCGAGCGCGGCGATCTTCTCGTCGTTGTCGCCCAAGGCCAGTGAGCGCAGGCTTTGCGCGTCGGACGCAAAAAGCCTCGTCGCCGTCATGGCGAAAAAGACCAGAGAAAACAGGAAGCGTGTCATGGCGTCTTCAGGCCCTGAAACGCTTACTTTGACTTCCCGTCGGGTTCGTCCTTCTTCGCGCTGTTGCCGGGAAGGTAGGGACTCCAGGGCTGCGCGCGGATCGGGCCGGGGGTTTTCCAGACGACGTTGAATTGCCCGTCCGGGCGAATTTCGCCGACGAAGACCGGTTTGTGCAAATGGTGATTCTTTTCGTCCATCTTGACCGTGAAGCCGTCGGGCGCCTTGAAGCTCTGTCCGCGCATCGCGGCGATCACCTTGTCGGTTTCGACCGATTGGGCTTTTTCCACCGCTTGCGCCCAAAGGTGGATGCCGATATACGTCGCTTCCATCGGGTCGTTCGTCAGAGGCCGGTTCGCTCCGGGGAGTTTTTTCGTGTGCGCGTAATCCGCCCACTGTTTTCTGAACGCGTCGTTCGACGGATTCTTCAGGCTCATGAAATAATTCCACGCGGCGAGATGGCCGACGAGCGGCTTCGCGTCGACGCCGCGCAACTCCTCTTCACCGACCGAAAAAGCGACGACCGGCACGTCGGTCGCCTTGATGCCCTGATTGCCGAGTTCCTTGTAGAACGGCACGTTGGAATCGCCGTTGATCGTGGAAATCACCGCCGTTTTTTTCCCCGCCGACGCGAATTTCTTGATGTTGGCGATGACGGTCTGATAGTCGCTGTGACCGAAGGGCGTGTATTCTTCCAAAATGTCGGCGTCGGCGACGCCCTTGCTTTTCAGAAAGGCTTTCAGAATCTTGTTCGTCGTGCGCGGATAGACGTAGTCGGTCCCGAGGAGAACGAAACGCGCGGCCTCGCCGCCGTCCTTGCTCATCAGGTATTCCACCGCGGGGATCGCTTGCTGGTTGGGCGCGGCGCCGGTGTAGAAAACGTTTTTGGAAAGCTCTTCGCCCTCGTACTGCACCGGGTAGAACAGGAGGCCGTTCAACTCTTCGAAGACCGGCAGGACCGACTTCCTCGAAACGGAAGTCCAGCAGCCGAAAACGACGGCGACCTTGTCCTGCGTCAGGAGTTGCTTGGCTTTTTCGGCGAACAGGGGCCAGTTGGACGCCGGGTCGACGACGACGGCTTCGAGTTTCTTGCCGAGAACGCCGCCTTTGGCGTTGATTTCACCGATGGTCATCAAGGCGACGTCTTTCAGGACGGTCTCCGAGATCGCCATCGTGCCCGAAAGCGAATGCAGGACGCCGACCTTGATCGTGTCCTCCGCCGCGAGGGACGGAAGAGAGGTCAGGGTCAGGGCGGACAGCGTCGCTGCGGCGCCGAGGGATTTCAGGGCGGCGGCGATGAATGAACGACGTTTCATGGCGAAAACTCCCAAAAGTGGATTGAGAAAAGATGCGACGAGCAATGATTTGCAAGGATCGTTCCAGTTTACGTAAGGCCATGATATAAAAGGAGAATGCGCGATTCGGAAGCGGCGTTCGGCTTTTTTCCCGCGCGCGCTTGCCCCGCATGGGGTCGAAAATTCCCGATCGGCACCAAAAGGGGGAGCAGGTATCAGGAGACAGGAGACAGGAGACGGGAGACAGATGAAAACCTTTTCGGGTGATCAAAGATTTTTCTCCGGCCGAAGGCCGCAAGAATTCTCTGTCTCCTACCCTCTGTCTCCTGATTCCTGATGTTGTAGCTCGCGCACCGCTCAGCCCACCCTATGCAGGATTGATTTCCGCCTACGCGCCTTTTTTCAGATGTACCGCGACCGACAGTTGCGCGCCGACCCAGCCGAGCAGGGCGCCGATTCCGGTCAGGGCGCCGGCGAGCGTAGCGTCGAGGCCGCGTAGCGCCCAGCGTCCTCCGTAGAGCGCGACGAGTTCGTCCAAAGGCCCCGAGAGCAGCACGGCGCCCGCGACGATGAGCGACACGGCGAAAAGGCCGCCGAGCAGACCCTGCAAAAAACCGAAATACTGGAAAGGCCGCCGGACGAAGGCGTTCGTCGCGCCGATCAGGCGGGCGACTTCGATTTCATCCGCCTGCGCAAGGATTTGAAG
>JAISDL010000046.1 GCA_031264825.1 Accumulibacter sp.
GATTGCGAAAACTATACCCGATATTCAGTCTCCTCGATGATCTAAAATCAGAGATCGCCAGAGATTAAATCAGTGGTTCCCTAAATGCGGCCATCAGTACTACGATAAATCATGGAGCCTATGATCATACAAAGCAGTGGGCCGATCGGTACCGATAAAAGCCATCTGAAGAGGAAATGGGCATCAAGCTTCCACAACGGTAGCCACACGACAAAAATTGACGCGACAAGCAAGGCCCATAGAAAATAGGCCTCCATGTCGTCTCCCCGAAAATTTACCCAGAGCGCGAACGCAATGAATGCCGCGATAATAAGAATTGCGAGTATCTTTGTCCGCATTTTTTCCAAATTGATCATAGGATGATTTCGGAAAAAGTCTAGACCTCTCCGACGGAATGTCAAGCAGAATTTTGAACGCGGGTTTTTCGAGCGTCCGGTGCTTTGTGAGGGCACGGCACGCCGTGCCCCTACGGCGGGATGATATACGGAAGTGGCTCAGCGCAAGCTCTCCGGGATAATCCAGCTTCTTTCCGTTGGGCATCGCTGCGCTCACCCCAACCTATGCGATCAGCCCAACCTATGCGCGCCTGTCCTCTGTCTCCTGATTCCTGTCTCCTGATCCCTGATCACCCCTCCCGATCGAGCTTTCCGGTCAGCGACAGGGTGAAGTTCGCGCCCATGAATTTGAAATGAGGGCGCGCATGGACGGTGACGGCGTAGCACGCCGGGTTGTTGGGGATTTCGGTGACTTTCAGCTCGGCGTGGCGCAGGGGGCGGCGGCTACGCGTGACGGGGTCGGGGTCGTCCATTTCGGTGACGTATTGGTTCAGCCATTTGTTCAGTTCGGTTTCCATGATCTGCCGCGTTTTCCACTGGCCGAGATTCTCGCGCTGCAAGACCTTGATGTAGTGCGCGAGCCGGTTCATGATCATGATGTAGGGGAGCTGGATGCCCAGCCTGCGGTTGATCGCGTTTTCCCGGTTTTCGGCCTCGCCGTCGGGGATGCGCGCGCTCTGGCACGAAGTCGCGGAAAAAAACACCGCGCTGTCGCGTCCCTTGAGGAAGGTCAGTCCGATGAAGCCTTCTTCGGAAAGCTCGAATTCGCGTTGTTCCGAAAGCAGGATTTGCGTGGGGATTCTTTGGTAGGACAGACCCTGAGGACGGGTGCGGAAAGAGCGGGAGGGGAAGTTTTCGACGAGGCCGCCGCCTTCGGGGCCGACGATGTTGACGCACCAGCGATAGCGCGCGAAGCTGTCCGCCAATCGGTCCGCGAGCGCGAAGGCCGCGTTGCCCCAGCAGAGGTCGTCGCTGTTGTCTTGCGTCTCGGTGAAGGAGAAAGTATCGGCGGACAGCGCGCCGGGGCCGTACGGTGGGCGAAAGAGGAAGCAGGGGAGCGTCAGCGCCGCGTAACGCGAGTCGTCCGATTCCCGGAAGCCGCGCCACTGCGCGTAGTTCGGCATTTCGAACAGGGCGTGAAAGTCGCGGATCGACGGAAACTGGTCCCACGAGGAAAGCCCGAAAAAACTTTTGTCGGCCCCCGCGATGAATATCGCGTGCGACATGGCGGCGACGGCGCTTGCGTGCGTGAGCAAGCGAATGTCGGTCGGGCTTGCGCCCAATTCATAATTGGCGACGATGGCGCCGATCGGGCGACCGCCGAACTGTCCGTATTCGGCGATATAGACGTGTTTGTAAAAGCCCGAAAGGGTGATTTGGGGCGCGTCGTCGAAATCGGCCAGAAGGTCGTCACGTGAGATGCTGATGTACTGTAGGAGGATGTTTTGCCGAAAGTCGATGCGCTCGACGAGGAATTCGAGCGACCGCCAGGAGGTTTCGAGTTTGCGGAAGGCTTCGTGGTGCAGGACGGCGGAGAGCTGAAGCGAGATGTATTCGTCGATTTGCGCGATCATCCCGTCGGCGAGCGCGGCGGAAATCGGGGTTCCGGGCGCGAAGCGGAGCGATGCACGCAGAAATTCGGCGAGAAGCGGCGCAGGGACGGACACGCCGCTTTCGCGCAGCGTCGCGTGCAAGGCGTCGACGAGGGCGCCGTCGTCGCTCTTATCGGAGCCAGACATCGACCTTGCCCTGCTGGCTGACGTCGGAATAAAGTTTCACGACGCTGGTTTTGCCCTCGCCCTGGAGTTGCGCCTGGATCGAAAACGACAGAACGGTCCGCATTTCTTCGCGCGGGGCAAAAATCACCTGCACGTTCGTGAGTCGCGGTTCGTTACGGCTGATGAATTCGGCGATTTTACGGCGTAGCGCGGGTTGGTCGTCGCCGGGGGCGTCGATGCCGGCGTGGGTGAAGTCGGGCATGCCGAACTCGGGGTCGAGCAAGGTACTGCCTTCGCGGGAGTTCAGGAGCTTGGTGACGTAGTCACGGATCGATCGCAGCACGGCGTCGCCCGTATGCGGCGTCGGCGCGGCACCGTTCTGTCGGGCGGCGGCGCTTTGCCGAACGGCGGCGCTCATGCGCTCAAAGAGGCGCAGTTGGGCCATGCGCGCCTTTTTTGGAAGACGGAGAAAATGAAAAAAGGAGGCGGATATGCGTTTCGGAATATCCCGCGGAAACTTCGAGCTTTCCTTTTTCGGCCGGGTCGCACGCGACAGCGGAAGCGCGTATGCGATTCGTATGCCAGTAAATTTGCACGCGACACACGGCGGCATCTTTCGGGCGGACATTGGTCGAACGTTCGAGCCGCCATTTCCCGTGCAGGTCGACCGACAGCGCGTTGAGGTCCGTCTTGATTCCAACGTCGCGCGGTGAAAAATGCGTTTCGCCTCCCAGCTTGCCTTGGTAGGGCAAGAGAATTTCCAGCGCGCCGCCGGGTTGCGACGTGATGACGGAGACGCCCATGCGGCCTCTTCCCGCTTCCCGGCTGTAGGGCAGGGGTTTCCACGGCGAAGGCGCCTCGGGGGCGGGCGGAACGGGAGGGGGTTCGACGGGCGGATCGACCGGCGCCGGGGGTGGTTCCGGCGGAGCGGCGGGAGGGAGCGTTTGAGCGTCGATCTGGCCCGTGAGGTACACGCCCATCGCGAAGACGAGGGCGAACCAAGCCAGCAGCATGAAGCGGAAAATGGCGCGCAGAGAGAGCATGTCATTCCCTCGCATACGTAATCAGTTCGGGTATCGTTGAACTGCTGGCGCTTCTCTCCTTCAGGAGTGCCGCCGCGCCGTCCGGGATGATCCTGATTTTGAGGCTGTTGATGTTCGCGCGGTTCAGGATGCCCGACGAATCGGGGAAGTCCGAAGGCGTGAAGTCGTGTTCGCCGTACTGGAAGATTTCGATGAAGCTGACAAAATCGGGGTAGGTGCGCGTCAGCGTGAAACTCGGGAACGCAATCTCAAGATCGACTTTTCCGCATTTGTCTTTGTCATACACGAAGCGCGCGCGCCGAGGGTAGTTGCGGTTGACGAGCTGCCACGTCGCGTCTTGGCACAGAAGCGTTACGGTCACGGATTCCGGCCGCACGTGCGCGTCGACGTTGACGCGCGGAGGGTTCGATCGCAGGAGGACGCTGCGCTCCGCGGTGAGCGAGGTCTGAACGTTCATCGCCCACTCTTCGCTTTCGGACAGGAAGCTGAGAAAGTCTTCGGTGAAGGGGAAGGGTTTCTGATTCCAGGTGGCGACCTGCGCGCCGTCGATCTTGCGCACCAGGAAAGGGTCGATTTCCGCATTGACGAAGGTGCTTACGATTCCCTCGGGGCCGTATATCTTCTTGCTGTCGTCGCTGCGATAGCGGTTCGTCGGGCTGGAGAGCACTTTGCTTTCCCAGTTTCCCTGTAGCGCGACGGCGGCTTCGATCGTGATGCCGCTTCGGGAAAAATCGAGGAGATTTCTGAACACGACGACCTGCGGCGCTCCCGATTCGCGGAAGAGCGTGTCGGTCGTCGCAAGGCGCGCCTCGGCGAGCGTAAAGGGACTTTTCTTCAGCGCTTCGACGTCCTTTCTGGAAAAATGCAAACGCGCCAGAGATAATGACAAAGACGGATTTCCTACGTCATTCAAGATTTCACGCACACTGGAAAGGTAGAGTGTCATCCCCATTATGGCGTCGTATATCTCGCGCATGTGCCGCTGGTTGTCGGCTTTGTCCCAGAGGGTACGCAACGCGTCGGGCATATGCGTACCGGCCATCAGAAGGGTATGCCATCCGGCGGGGTCGTTGCTGGCGTGCCCTTCCAGCGCGACGCCGAGCATGACTTCGAAAAGATGCGCGTCCTTTATCCAGCGAGGGGGCGGGTTGGCGTTCTGAAGCGGTTCGAATTCACGGTTCAGGCGATCGATGAGACGCAGGTGCGGCGTTCCCCGGAGGTTCCTCAGGGTGGAGTAATTGGCGTATACGCCCGCGCTTTCGGCGGAAACGGCGGCTTCGCAAAAATGCCGTACGAAGGTTTCCCAGTATTCGGCGTAACGCTTCAGGTGCGCGTCGAGCATACGGTGGATTTTTGCGTTGTTTCTCGTGTCTTTGTCTTCCGACAGGCGCAGCGCGTTGGTTTCCTCCGGGGATGCCGTCAGGAGGCTGCTGAAAAATGCCGAATTCAAGCGGTGACTGGCCGCCGTGTAGTACGCGGGAACGCAGAAGTTTGTGTCCGAGGTTTCGGAGATATGCGACCAGTAGTGCGAGAGGCAAACGCGCTGGTCGACGTTGGCGTCGTTGTAGTATTCGATGATCGAATTGGAAAAGATGTCGAAATGCGCGTAGATGAATTGCGCGAGGGCGCCGCCGACCTCGCTGGAAAGGATTTCGAGTTGCGCGCGATCGTCGGTCCAGTTGAGTCCGGCGTTGATGATCTCGCTGTCGACGGTGTTCCATCCGTTCTGCGTTGTGATGGGGAAGAAAATCTTCGACGCCGCGTCGGGGGTCTTGCCCTTTTTCAGGCGTTCGGCAAGGTTGCCGGCCAGCCAGGTCAGTTGCGTCAGGGCCGCGTGCTGGCGCTCGGTATAGCTTTCCGTCCGGGTCGATTCCAGCGTGTCGCGCAGACTGCGGATCAGCGGCATGAGGATTTGGGCGTGTATGCGCCGGCTGAAGTCGAGTTTTTCTTCGTTCGCGGTCCGCGTGAGCGCGCCCAGACCGATGTTCGGCAGCAACCAGTGCGCGCGCGCGCTTTCCAACTGCTCGATATAGCGCATCTGCCGATAGAGGGACGACATGCGCGCGCTGACCTCGCGGTCGAGAGTCGGCGCCGTGGTGATGGCGTGCCTCTGGTAAAGCGTACTCGCCGCCAAAAGGCCGCAGACGCACAAGAGAAGCAGGAACCACGCGCTCATTCCGACGATCCACGCGGTGGAACCCGTCGCGGCGCGCCCAGTCAAGGGGCGGTTTTCGGCTTCGTTCGACGGCAGGATGCGCGCGAAGAAGCGCGACAGGACGATGTGCGGAAGAGCGTTTTCATCGTGTATTTTCGAGGTGATGAAGCTCGGAGAAGCGTCCTCGGCCAAAACGTTCGCGGGCTTCGAGTTTGCCGACTCCGCAGACTCCGCGGACTCCGCTGATTCCACTGACTTCGCAGAAGTTTCATGCGCGGTTTCGCCGTTCTCGGTACGACAGAAAAATATTCCGGCGAGGCGCAGGGGGTCGCGGCGCGGTTCGAATTGCAGGAGTCCCGCGAACAAGCGGTCGAGTTTGTCGCCCAAGGCGCGTATCCGGTCGAGGCAAACGAGTTCGTCGGCCCACGGCGGGCGGTGTTCGACCAGGTCGTCGTACAGCGCCGCGCGCAGGCCGGCTTCGGCCGAGAACGCGGCTTCCTCGCCGAAACGGCGGATGTTGGCCGCCGACCCTTTTGTCGCCTCCAGGGCTTCGTCGAAGAAACACCCCGGCCAGTTTTCCGACACGCCGGGACGGCTGAAGAGCAAGGCGCCACCCGGAAGCCGGTCGATGTCCTGCACAAGCACGTAAAGCGGAATGCTGCGGTTTACCGCCGCGATCAATTCATGGAGCTGGGCGCGATGGGTGAAACCGCGTTCGAGCAATGCCTGCTCGGAAAGAGCCTCGAGGTCCTCGGCGGAAACGAGGAGGATGAGGCCGCGCAAGGCGTCTTTCTTGATGTCGCGGGCGAGCAAGGTCAGAATTTCTTCCTTTTCTTCGCCGTCGAGGATCGATTGGGTCAGTTGAAGGAGCGTCGTCTGCGCGAAATCGTGGCGCGCGATGCGTTGGTGCGCGTCCCATTGTTTCTGGACGTGCGTAAACAGCGGTGACGCCGCTCCGGTGGCGTCGAGGGCGAGGTAGCAGATGCGGTCCAGAAAATCCTGGGTCCCGGGGCGCTGGTTCTGATCGAGGAGCGTGCTCCACAAGCTTTCCAACGCGCTTCGGTTGTCTGTCGGCGCGTTTTCCGGGTCGGTGCGCAGTCCGGCGAGCGCCTGCTGGACGAAACGGCGTTTGTTGCGCAAACGCCACACGAAACGCACGACGATGAAGAGCAGGACGCAAGCCAAGAGGCCCGCGACGATGAAAACGCCGGTAAAAACCGGCCAGCGCATCCACCAGGCCAGGAAGGTGAAGGCTCCCAGCGCGACGACGAGCAGGAGCACCGCGAGGATCGTTTTCAGGAGTGTTCCGAGAAATTTCATGTTGGATTCTCAGAACACGGCGCGAGGGACGTCGACCAGAAAGCCCGCACAGTACAGCCCGAAGAGCAGGGCGCCGACCAAGGGCAGGAGCGCGTAAAACAACCATTCCACCGTGGGCGAAAGCGGGGCGCGCCGCCGAGGGCGTTTTTCGAGGGGCGGGCGGAGCCCCTCGCTCCCTTTGAGGACTTCCCGTGCGGACTGGCGCAGTTTGTCGCACAAACGCGCCTCGCCGTAATGACGCCCCTGAAAGCCCTGGAGAAGGCAGAGCGCGTATACGTCGAGTTCCGAGCGTTCCGCCGAAGCCTCTCGTCGCAGGCGCGCGGCCGCGCCGAGGCGTTCCGGCAGGGTGGCTTCGGCGCCTTCATCGGTCTCGACGCGCGGAAGAAGCGCTTCCAAAAGCGCGTCGAGTTGCTCGAAAAAGCGCGTGCCGGCTTCGGTCGTCTGGAAAAATGCGTGTTGCAGGCTCTGCGCCGCCCAATCGACAGCGTCGTGCCGGGGCGCGTTCAGCATGACCTCGTCGACCCAGGCATAGACCGCGAGACGGCAGGCGGCGGGGTCGGGCGCGTATTTTCCGCGCTCGACGGCAGGGGCGGGGAGAAGCTGCTCGGCTTGTGCCAGCGCGCGCAGAGAGAGGCCGATGTCCGCAAGCGGGACCTCCGGCCCGGTCTGCGCGGAACTCAAGGCCGAACTCATGAGCGGAAAAAAACGACGCAACATGCGAATATCCTATTTTCTGATGACCGTGAGCTGAACCCAGAGGTCCGCCGGCGCGTCGGGCAGGAAAAAGCCGATATCGCCTTGTTCGAGGACTTTCGCCCAGAGGGGATCGCTTTGATCGATCCGGAAATACGAGGTGTCGTGCCGCCGGGGCAGGCCTACGGGCGGCGTTTCGGCGTGGATCAGGCGGACACCGGGGAGCGCGCGGGCGACGATCGGACGCAATTCCTGGCACGGCGCGAGTTTGCCGAGGTCGCTGACCTTTTGCGCCAGCGCGGTGTCGGTCTGCGAGCGGAGGAGAAACCAGTAGGCGAAACTTGAGTCGCGGGCACTCGGCGGGATGAGCGTTTCAAAAAATCCGTCGCGCAATTTCAGCGTGAGAGAAAAATCGGGGCCGACGACGAGGGAGTCGACGAGCCGGGTGATGACGCCGCACGCGGATTGGAAGCACTCGTAAAGCTTCTCGTGGTCGTAGGGCGGAACGGCGCGCTGGCCTTGCGGCGTTTCGCCGAGCGGCGAGAGCGTGGCGGAAAAAACCGACAACTCGCCGACCAGCCGACAGAGCATGATGAAAACCGGCCAGGGATGGATCCGGGGCGCGGCGAGCATCTGGTCGAGTTCCGGCAGGTTTCGGGAAAGCACACCGAGAATCGAAAACAGCGCGACGCCGTAAAGGCTGTTCCCCGTGGAAGATTGCGCGACGTCGCCGCCGACCATTTTGAATTCTTCGAGCTGGTGCGTGCGCGAGAGGAGGACGTCGCGCAGGTCGCGCAGAAGGCTCGTCAGAGTTTCGGAAACGTGGACGTCGGTCAGCGGCGGAATGAATTTGCGGTCGACCCGGACGCGCTCGCCGTCGCGGATCAGGCGGGCGATCATGACGCGGCTGGCGGTGTCCTTCATTTCGTCGCCGAAGCACACGCGCAAGCGGTAGCGCATCGAGCGCACGTCGGCGGGCGGCCCCTTGCTGTGCAGATCGGGCGCCTGGTCGGGGACGAGCGGCGCCGTGAAGCGATAACTGTCGGGGGCGGACTCCGGGTCGTCGGTCTGAAACACGTTGCCGCCCGCCGCACGGAAAGGCGCGATCCCGATGTATACCGGCAGCGGCTGCTCCGGGTTGGGCCAACTCGCGCGGAACGGGCGCGGCACGAGCGTGGCGTTTCCCGGAAAGACGATCCATTCGCCTTCTTTCAGCAGGAGGGAAACACCGGAAACCTCGAAGTGATCGCCTTCGAGCGCGGTTTCGTTGATATCCAGACTACATAAACCCCAGAGCCAGGGGTTGATGTGGGCATTCATGAAAGCGCGCGCGTCGCGATGGTAGATCTGATCGATCTGGAAGTGCTGCGGTTGCAGGAAAATACCCTGTTCCCAGTAAAGCGGCCTATTGAGGTTCACGTTCGACTCCGTTGACACTGACTTTAGACGCGCTCAGACGAATGACGATATCCATGCGCGCCGCGCTGTAAACTGTCTTTCTGAATCCCGGAATATAGCCTTCTTGTTCGCTGTGAAGCAAGTACGAAAAGCGGGCGGTGGAAAGAGACGGCGCCAGATGCGCGTATCCGGCGGAGAGCGCCAGCGATTTCGCCCCGCCGGCGCGGTCGATTTCGACGATTTTCTTCTCGCCGGGTTGCAACCAGAAACGCTGGGCGGCGACGGCGTCGGCGGCGGAAATCGTGCAATCCTGCAAGAGGTTGAGTCCGTCCTCGTTCTGCGCGAGGTCGTCGAATTTCGCCGTCTTGTCGAGTTGGTAGACGCAAAGGCTCAAGGCGAGCGGCTCGCCGTCCTGCGCGTTCAGGTCGGGCGCCGCCTCGATCGAGATTCGCAGACCCTTCGGCTCGGTCTGCCAGATGACATTGGAAGGGTCGGTGCTCGGCGTCGGGGGCGGCATTTCGAAAGCCTTCTTGCTCGCGCCGCCGCAGGCGGCGAGCGCGAGAAAAAACGGAAACGCGAACGCGAGCCGCGCCGACCTCATTGCACCATCACCTTGGACTGTCCGGCCATCGAACAGATGCCCATGGTATTCCCGTTGTTGTGCTTCGTCTGCGCGCCCTGCGAGACGGCGGCTTTACTCTCGAACTGGACTTTTTGAGACCCCACGATGAATTCCCCCTGTCCGATGAACTTGTTGGAAACGACGCCGCCGTTCACGCCGGCCTCGTCGCCGTTCGAGATCAGCGTCTTGGATTTTATCGTCAGCGCGGGCGCGCCGTCGATGAAAACTTTCTGCGAAGCCGTGCCGGGGTCCGCCATATTGCATTGAAAAATATTGACGTAGGGGATGGGTACCGGGCCGGCGGGCGGCGCGGGTGTCTTGCAGACGTCGGGCGCCGTGCTTTGCGCCGTTCCGCCTTTCAGGGTCAGTGCGAACATGATGTCTTATTATCCCAGCTTGATGTGTTCGCCGTCCATGTCGAGCAGATGCTCGGCCTTGACATCGACGTTTTCGGCGCGGAGCCGCGCGCTGTGACGGCATTCAATACGCATGCGTCCGGCGGCGACGTCGAGGGTTTCCGTGTTTTCCTCGCGGTTTTTGGCGTAGCGCGCGTTGCGGTGGAAAACGCTTTCGACGAGTTTTACGGCGGTACTGCGGACGAATTCGAAGCTCTGCGCGAGCAGTTTCCCGGTCAGGAAAAGCACGGGCGCCTCGACGCGCACGCTTTTCCCGCCTTTGAGCGCGAGGCGTCCTGCGTCGATGTCGAGCGTTTCGGCAAAAAGCGCGGTGCGCGCGGGGAGCGCGAGCGTCGCTGCGCGTTCGGGGTCGCGTTCGAGTACGCACAGGACCCACGCGTTCGCGTCGGTCGGCGCGACGAGTACGCGGTCTCCGGCTTCCGGCGGCAAAAGACAGCCCGCCGCGCGGGTGGCCTGGAGTATCCCGATCGAAGAGGCCACGATGACGCGCGCATCACACGTCATTTGTACGACGCCTTCCACGAGCGCGCGTTCGCCGGGGAGGGCGGGGTTCATGCCGATGTTTCGCGTCATGTCGAAGTCCTTTTTCAGTCTGTCGTGGAAAAACGTTCCGCGCGCAGGCGCGCGGGGTCGGTGGGGCGCAAGCCCTTCAGAATACACGCCTTCATCCGCGCCGTGGAAAAATCCGCATTATGCGCGTCCGCCAGCGTCAGATCGAGGTTTTCCATTTGCGCGCGCGCGAAAATCGCGTGCGAAAAATCCGCCATGCCGCACGCGCAATCGGTGAGCGTCGCGTCCGAAAAATCCGCGCCGGAGCATCCGGCCTTTTCGAGATCGACGTTCCGGAAGCTCGCCATGCGCAGCGCGGCGCCGGAAAGGAAAGCGCCTGAAAGGTCGGAATCCGAAATGACGACGCCGGAAAGGTCGAGACCGCCAAAGCCCGCGCGCGGCATACGGCAGTTTTCGATACGCAATTTCTGGACTTTCGAAGCATGAACGACGATCTGCGGCAGGTCGCAATCGCGCATGGAAAGCCCGTTCAACCTACAGTCCTTCAAAAACCAGAGTTCTCCCTTCACCTGCGTGAAGGAAAGATCGGAGAAGTCGCAACTTAAGCACGCGAGCATCGTGATGTCGACTCCGTCGAAAGGCGCGTTGGGGGCAAGGTTCCTGAAAAAGGCGCGCGTAAAGTCCGCGCCCGTAAAATCGACGCGCGCAAAGCGGACGTCCTGGAGCGCGGCGTTTTGAAACGCGGCGTGCGCGAGGCACACGTCTTCGAGCGTTGCCTTTCTCCAGACCGAGTCCGCAGCCTTGGCGCCGGCGAGCGTACAACGAAGGAAGCCGGCTTCTTCGAGCGTGCTTCCAATAAGCGACGCGGCCGAAAAATCGCAGTCGTCGAAACGCGCTCCGGTAAAATTGCAGCCGGAAAGCTGCGCCTCGCGGAAAAGACAGTGCGCGAACGAAGCGCCGGAAAGGTCGCAGCCGGAAAGATCCCGGTTTGATGCGTCGACGCCGACAAGCGACGCGCCAGGGCGGAATTGCGTTCGAAAATCTTCCTCTGTCATGGAGCGTCCTTTCTGAGCGCCAAAAGCGTATTGTCGGTGATCGCATCCTTCAATTCGGCGTAAACCATCCCGGCGCGGTAAAAGTCCGCGCCGTAGAGGTTCGCACTGTCAAAGCGCGTGCGCGCGGCGCGGGTCTCCCGCAGGGACGCGCGCATCAGATCGGCTTTTTCAAAATTTGCCTCGGTGAGTTCGCAGCGAGAAAAGTCCGCGCCCTGCAATTTTGCGGCCTGCCAGCGGCTCTTGCCGAAATTGCACGCAGAAAAGCGTCCGTCGCGCGCGTCGCAAGCGGTAAAGATCGAGCGCCGCGCGTCGACTTCGCGCCAATCCGCGCCGTTGATCCGCGCGCCGGCGGCGTCGGCGCCGATCAGCGTGCATCCGGGTAAAAGCGTCGACTCGGAGAGTTGCGCGGACTTGAGATTGCTTTCGTTGAACTTTGTGTCGGAAAAAACGGCGTGCTCGAATTTCGCGCGGGAAAGCGTCGCGGCGCTAAAGTCGCACTGACGCGCGTTGCAGTCGGAGAAGTTCGCGCCGTCGGCCTTGACGCCCACCGCCGAAACGTTTTGCAGCAGCGCGCCGGAGAAATTCGCCCCGGCGAAGATTCCGCCGGAAAGAAGCACCCCGGAAAATTCGGCGTCTTTTGCCGCCATACCGCTTGCGTCGGCCGCGCCCAGGTCGCTTTCGATGAAGCGCGCGCGCGGTGCGGCGGCGTCGGTGAGATGCGCCTCCTTGAAACTGGTTTTTTGCAGCGAGGCGTCATCGAGCGCGGCGCGGGTGAAGTTCGCTTTTTCGCAATCCGCATCGTCGAAGTTCGCGCCTTTCAAGGAAGCGTCGGTAAAATTGGCGCCCGCGAGCTTGGCGTGCGTGAAATTCGCTCCATCGAGCGTCTGGCCGGAGAAATCGTGACCGACCAGGTCCTGATACGCGTAATCGAGCGGAGGCGGCGGAGTTTCCGCAGTCCCCGACGCTTCCGCCGCTTTCGGGGCGGCGTCCTGCACGGCTTTCGCGCCCTGCGTTACGGCCTGCTCTTCGGGGGGCGCGATTTTTGGCGCAATATCTTCCATTTTGCTCGCGGCGGAGACGACGTTCTCCGCGCCCGGGTCGGAAATTTCCGGCGTTTTCGCGGGCGCGTCGGGCGCCTGCGCGACTTCCGGCGGCGATGCGGCTGCCGGAGCGTCCAGCGTCGGCGCGGTCTCCGCCGGCGTTCCCGCCCCCCGCGCGGCGGGGAATTCCAGCGGTGTTCCGGTTTGATCGGCGACCTTTTGTACGCTCTCGACGACCGAGGTCATCGAACCCGGCGCAAAGCCCATCGTGGCTTCCATTTGCGCCATATACGCTTTCATCGCGTCCGGCGATGAAAAATCGGGCGTCTGTTCGAGTTCGTGGGCGAGCCACGCGGCCTTGTCCGGCGCGATTCCCGCGCGGACGATCGCGTCTTCGAGCGTGGGCGTCGGTCCGGCCATCTCGGTCAGGGCCGCGTCGCCGCCGGGACCCATCAGGCTCAGCGTCGTGCGTTGCGTCTCGCGCGCCGAGTCGGAGAGGGACAGATGGCTCTCGAACTCGGTGAGGTAGCGTTCGACGGCGGCGTTCCACGAAGCGGCGTCGCCGTAATCGGCGGGGTTCGGCGGCGTGATTTCCATCACCTTATCGACGCCGCCGATCGCTTCTTCGGAAAGCCCCGCCTGACGCAGCGCGGCGTGCAGGTCGGGCGTCGGCATAGCGTCGGCCTGCGCCGTCAGATTCTGTATCGCCGCCGTCTGCTGGACGATTTGCGCCTTCGTTTCGGCGATCTGCTCCGGGGTAAGCGGTGGCAGACCCGCGCTTTCCAGCGCGGCGTTGATTTCCGGCAAGGAGGCGTCGAGTTCCTTCAAAGCACTCTCGCGCATCGCCGCGACCCCGTCGGGGGGCGGGGCGGGAGCGGCGGGAGCGGGAGCGGCGGCGGGAGTTGCAGGCGTTGCGGCGGCGGCCGGCGCGGAAATCACGGACGCCGCGCTCGCTACTCCCACCATTCCCGCCGCTGCCGAGAGCGGGGGGGAGGGCGCTTCGGGAGCGTCGGGAACGTCAGGAGTGCTCGGAATCTTCACTTTGGGCACTTTTGCCAAGGCGGCTTCTTCCGCGTCGGGCGGTGTGATTTCAAACCGCGCCGTTTCGATGTCCGACGCCGCGCTGTCGGCGCACGGCACGAGAAGGTGCGCGAGCAACAAGCCGAACGCCTCGTTGGGGAAGAGCCAAAGCGTGTCGTAGGCGAGGAGGAAGGATTCTTCTTCGGGTTTTTCCTTGCGTTTCACGAAAACGCGAACGGATTTCCCGGGCAGATGCGAGTGAATTTCGGGATGGTCGGCGTTGACCCCGGCGAGGTAAATCGCCTCGTTGCCGACGATGCCGTTGGGCAGGCGCTGCGCAGGCTGCGCGAGGTTGACGTAGGAGAGGTCGCAATCGTCGGGCAGGTCGGGGCAACGGGTCTGAATCCAGCGTTCGTCGTAAGTCCCCATATTCCGCATCCGCGCGGGCCACGCGCCCATCGGGCCGGGGCAGACCGCCCGTCCGTGCGCGGCGTCGGCATCGACGAGCCGGGGCAGGCGGATGCGACCGGTTTTCGGGTCGGGGACCAGACCGCAACCGAGCGGGTTTTCCGCGTGACCCGGCGCGCCGAAGGTTTCCGACCAGAGGAGCGGTGCTTCGGTAAAGGGGAGCGTTTGTCCCTTGGCGTCGGTCTCTCCACGGACGAGAAAGCGGCGGCTCGCCGCGCCGATTCGCACTTCGACCGCGAGTGCCGTCAGCGGCCTGCCGGCGGGAGTTTGGGCAAAACCCGCCATGAGCCATTCTGCGTACGGCTTGGGCAGACCGACGTCGAGGCAGTCTCCCGGCGCGAGCGCCTTCATCGCCGTGCCGACGACCTTGGCGGCGGGTTGCGGTTTTTCGGACACGAGGTCGAAACCCAGGCCGACGGTCAGGCTTTGATGCGGAACGCCGCGAAACGCGAAAGGCTGCGCGACGGTGTAGAGGGATTCGTCCGGGAGGATTTGCATGGCGTCTATCCGATAATCTTGATTGCGCCGCCTTGAATGTCGAGTGAGCCGGTCGTGTTCTTGATGGCGTTGGCATTGATCTCGATTTTGCCGATCACGTACTTGTCCGGCGTCGTTGTCAGCGTGATCTTGTTTTTTTTCAGATCGATCGAACCCGTGCTTCCCTTGTCTGCCGTCAAGGTAATTCCATTGGCATTCATTTGCAACGAGGATTGACCCAGGCTCTTGAACAGTATGCCTTTCGTGTCGATGAGGCCGTAGGTGGCTTCCGTCGCGCGTTTGGCTTCCACGCGGCAGCCTTCCGAGGGATCCAGCAGGATTTTTGCGGCATCACTTTCCAAAAGTACGCCGGACTTGTCCTTTGCGACGGCGAAAATGCCGGGCGCATCGCCTGGATCCTCCGCATCCAGCATGAATGTACTTGCATTCGACGAAGCTTGCGTAAACGTGCCGTTCCCGTTCTGGATGACCAGTGCGGATTGCGATTCCTTGAGGAGAGCCGCCTTGGTGTTGCGCTCAGTGGCCAGCCTCAAGTCCTCTGCGGCGCGAACCTGTGCCTTTTGCGCTTCTTGCAATACATTCTGTAATTGCTCTAATTGCCTGAAGTACTCGGGGTCCAACGCACGGATTTGTGCCGCCACGTTGCTGACTGCGCTCAAGGCGGTGGTGTTTGCCGCCACGGCAGCCTGGAGCATCTTCTGTGCGGCGTTTTTTTCCGCCTCCGAGGACGACGAGAGGATGTGGCGGAAGGCCAGTGCCTTGCTGACCTTGTCGACGTTGATGACTTTCCAGACCGCGTCCGTGTAGCGCAGTTGGGACACGTCGGCCAGGAAATCCATGTCCATCTTCTGGATATCCGCTGCGGAGGGGGCGTCGGAGAGCGTGTATTTCATGGCGTCCGGGTTGTAGAAGTTGAAGAGTTTCTTGATGCGTTCCGGGTCTCCGACCGGTACCAGTTGTTCTTCCGCCAGCCCCCACTCCGACAGGTTCTCATAGTCGCTGCTTCCCAGAATCTTTTTGACGGACGCCGGGTCGGAGGCGCGCGCGTTCAGCAGGATGCCGTGCCCGCTGTGCAGGCCGATCGCGGTTTTTGCCGACAGGTTGATATTGGCGTCCGGCGCCTTGACGAGTACACCACCCAGCGCATGCCCCTTTTGTCTGCTGTACTGTATGATTAGCAAGACCATCGCCAGGAATTCCGGTACGAGATCGGATACGATGCGCGCGTAAGGGCGGTTTTTCGCGTAGGTTTTCGCGTTCTGCATGTAATTGGAGTTGGGGTCTGCTGACTTGCCGAGCGTATTCCCGGCGCTGTCATACATCACGCCGGAATCCAGCGCTTTTTCGACCCTCGAAGATTCCTCGGCATCCGTGCTGATCTGCGCCACATCCGCGCCAAGCGTCAACAATGCGAACAACACCAACTGCTCGATGTCGGGATTTGCCCACATCGTCGTGAAAGTCGATTCCTGCCCCGAAGTAAGGTTGTAGCCATAATTCGGCGCTTTGCGGTCGCGGTAGGACAGCGAACCGTAACTGAGCAGGGTCGCCGCCGCCTTGAGGGCGGACATTCCGTAGAGGGAAGTCGTGGAGCCATCGTCTTTATCGCCGCTCTTTTCGGCGGAATAATTCGTACCCCGCGCGGACTGATTGTCCAGATCCTTCTGCGCGGCGGCCTTGGCGACGGTACTGCTGCTGTCGAGCTTGCCGCCGATGCCGCTCGCAATGGCCTGCGAACCCATGATCAATACCTTGAGCAGGTCCCCCATCGGGCCGGCAGGATGGCCGCCCACGTAATTCGTGATCTTGTTCACGGAGAAGAAAGAGGTGCCGACCGGGTGTATTCCGGTGGCGGCGGAGGTCGTCAAATCCACCGCCATATTGGCCTTCTGAATGCCCAAGTCCATCGAGCCGGAAACGACGCTGTAACCGCTGCCGCCGGCGGTGCGCAGCGCCAGCCCCTGTTTCTCGGCGGTGTCGTCGAACACCAGTTGGTTGCCGCCCTGCGTGTGCAAGCCCTGCACGTTGGCGTTGCCGCTGCCGGTGAGCGCGCCGGTCTCGGCGTTGGCGAGCGCGCCGGTGATGTAGGGGCGGTCGGGGTTGCCGTCGGAAAAACTCACGAGCACTTCGGTGCCGGGAAGGAGCGGGAAACTCGCGCCGGAGTTCTTGCCGACCTGTTCCTGCGCGCGGCGTATCCAGCAGGAAGCCTTTCCTTCCCTGCGCCCGGAAACGTCGAAGGGGAACATCAGCTTGTAACGCCCCATCGCGTCGATTTCGGGTCGGCTGCCTTCGCTCGCGCCGTCGATGAAGGCGTGGATGACGCCGGAAATCTTCGTCCGCGGCGATTGTCTCTTGGGACGGTAGGCGACGCCCGCCTCGATGCACGTGAAGCGGTTGCGGTAAAAAAGGTGGTCTTTCAGATCTTCAAGCGGAATACCGAGTCCCAGATTGATGAAACTTTCCTGACTGCCTTCATGGAGGACCTTAGTCACCAGATACTCCCGGTTGAAAACCCGGTTGTAGTGCTCCGTCAGCCGGAAGGTATATCCGGGGCGGACGCCCGGAACCGACCCCGCGCCGTGAAAGCGCTTCGCGTGACAGATGAGTTCCTCGGCGCGTATCTTTGCGAGACGGAGGGCTTCGGCGTCGTTTTCGACGTCTTCTCCCGTGAGATAGACGTCGCCCAGACCGTCGCCCGAAACCGGCGCGGCGCCGACGATCGGCTTGTTCGGGTTCCGCCAGCTATAGCTGCGCAGAATGACCTGCGCGGGGAGCTGCGACTGGCTGAGCGTAAACGAAGTCAGGACTTCGCCGATCCGGTCGCCTTCGAGCCCGGTCGGCGGCGAATAGCGCAGCACCGACGCGAGTTCCTGCGGGCGGTGTGAAATCGGGCTGTCGGCGAAATGCAGGGTGTCCTCGGTTTCGGTTTGCGAAAAATAGTAGTAAGCCCCTTGGTCTTCGAGACGCCAGAGCAAATAGTTATAAATGCTCTCTTCGTACTGCATCGCGAATTCGCGCCTTGGGTAATCCATCCGCGTGAAGTCGAAGCTGTGGGGGAAGGTGAAGAAAGTCTGCGAACGCAAAAGTTCCTGCACGGTATCTCTCAACGTCTGGTCGAGGAAAATCCGGCTCTGCACGATGCGGGTCATCTTCCAGAGCGCCGGCCTGAGTTCGACGGTGTAATAGCTGTAGCCGTTGAACGCGCCACCCTGCTCGACGCGCGCGGGATAACCGCTGAAAACCGCCCTGGAACCGTCTTCGCGCAAAATGCTGAAAACGGCGCGATCCGAGAGAAGTTTGCCCGTATCCAGACCCGGATTGGGTGAAACGATCTCGATCGTGAAATTGAAGAGTTCGTTCAAACCCTCCTCTCCGGTAAAACGGAGGACGTGCAAGGTCTCCTCCGGAAGCGCCTGCGAGGAAAAACGGAAAAGTTCGGTATGCGGAGCGGGGGTGCTCATGACGGACTCCTTGCGACAGGGGCGGGGTAAATGACGACGGGCGAACGCGGCGGGACGCCGCGCGGTGAAAGGTGACAGCCGAGACGCAAATTCCCGCCGAGGACATGGTTTTCAGGAATTTCGGCGGCGGGATGCAGAAAAATGTCGAAGGCGAGCGCGTCGTCCAGGTACGAGCGCGCGAACGCGAGCACCTTGGCATGTCCCGGCGCGCCGTGGAGGAAGTCGCGCAGTTTTTCTTCCGGGAGATTCCGCAGGTGGATGCGTATCTTGCCGTTGTAATCGGGGATTTCCTGACCCAGAAAAAGGTCTTCGCCGACACGGGCGTTCGCCTGACCCACGCGGCAGCGCTGGTCTTCGGGAATCTTTGCCCGGCGCGGGACGCATTCTTCGATGTTGATGTGCGGCCAGTCGAGTTCAAAGGCGAGGTAGGCCGCGAGGTTTTCCGCGGTACGCGGGCCGAGCAGAAGCTCGGTGGCGAGCGGATGCGGGTGCTTCGTGAAACGCAGACCGGGGTAGGCCTGACCCATGATGCTGTTCAGGACGAGTTCCACCTCGTCGTCGCCGTATTCGATCAGGCGGCGGGGGTGGTTGTAATGCAGTTCCACCCGGCAATAATAGTGCGCGAGCCGATTGTTCAGAATGTCGAGGAAATCCTTGACGGTGCTCAGACCCGCGCGCGCTTCGTCGAGCAGTTCTTCGGTATAGAGCGTGGGGAGCGGGCCTTGCGTGCTGTAAAGCCCGATGAGCGGAGTTTCCAGCGTATAGCGGCGGGAAGCACCCGCTGTGGACGCGCGCGGAGGCGCCGCGCCGTCCGCAACGGGGGCTTCGTCTGAAAAACCCGTGACTTCGGACGGCGGCCAGGCGAGCGAGAGCCAGGGGACGATCCCGACGCGCTGCTCGGCTTCACGAGACGTGAATCCTTGCGCTTCGAGTTCCATCGTGAGCAGACGCAGGGCTTGAACAAGCGAGAATCTTTCCGGGAACTCCCGAAGGGATTCTTTTATCGCAATTGTTTTTCGCCCATCCGGGGCAGCCATTCCAGATGTTCTCCCGTTCCGGCGACTTCAAGGATGAGCCGCCCGTAATTGTTGATTGTCGTGTATCCGCCGAAAAAACGTTCCATCGCGCTGGCGAAAAGGAACATGTCGCCGAAGGTGCTGAAGCCCGCGCGGTCGAGCACGAGGCGTAAACGGCGTCCCCGGTAGAGACGCCCCCGGATCAGGCGCTCTTCTTCCTCCCCCGAAAATTTCTGGATGGCCGCGCAACGGCGGCGGTTGGCGACGGCGTGCTCGGGCGCGGCGGGGTTGTCCACGATGTAGAGCCGAAGGATCGCCATGAGCAGCGCCGCCGAGGCTTGCGGAAGGAGGTTGGCGCTCGTGTGCGAGAGGTAGAGCCAATGCGCGAGGTCTTCGTGGGGACGCGGTTGAAAAGGGGTCGGCACGGTGATGTTTTCAAAATCCGCCTGCGCGGGCGAATCGTCGGTGGGCTGGCAGACGTCGCCGATTCGCAGGGCGTTGGGTAAATCCCGGTTGCAGCAGTTTAGCGTGACCGAAAGGACGTGTTTCTGCAGGGCGTCGATTCCGCCGGAACGCTTCGAGTAAAGCGGCGCCACCGTGTAGTTGGGCCTCTCGCCGCCTTCGCCGCCGACGTAACGGTAGCTGAAGACGAAGGGCGTGTCGGCGTCGCGGAGAAATTCGTAGGATTGGTAGGTCTCGGCGCGCCCGCCGGGGAAAAGCCCGACGACGTCGGTCACGCTCAGGATTTCCAGCTTTTTCTCGGTTTCGTCCTGCGGTCGTAGCGGGTATTCCGTCTGCGTGTGGTCGACCGTCACCGGCTCGGCGAATACCGAAAAGATATTGCTTGCGGGAACGACGCCCAACGCGAAACTGCCACGGTCGAAGTCGGGGATTCGGTCGAAAGGCGCGGTGAGGTGAAATTTGATTTCCACCTCGCCGTTGTCGATCCCCGGAATGCGCTGCAAACCATCGACGCGGATGAACAGTAATTGCTCGGGCATGTTGAAGTAGCGCATGACTTCCATGTACGCGCCGTTGCGTCGTCGGCTCGGCGGCATGCGCGCGTCGAAGAGCGGGAGGATATGCTGCCGCACCGCGCCGACGGGCAGCGTATGCGTGGAAGAACCCACCTTGACTTCGACGTGGTGCATTTGCCTGAGCAGAACGAAAAGGCGTTGCGCGGCCTGCGCGTAATCTCCGGCGAGGTGCAGAACGAGCGGCGTTCCGGGCGGCGCGCCGAGAAAGGGTTTTCCGCGCAGACCCAGCGCGATGCGCAAATACGGCGTTCCCGAAGGCGCTTCGATCCTGATGGTGGCGACCTGCGCGGGCGGGACGAAGAGATCGTGGTCGGTCGAATAGATGCACGACACGCCGTTGGCCGGTCGGGAGGCCAGGCGCGTTCCGCGCGGAATCCGCAAGGCCTCCGCAAAGCCGGGATGCTGCCTGAAGCGGATCATCGTCGTCGAGGGCAGGGGGAGCATGGACTGAGGGAAGGTCCATCGCAAGAGGTTCTGCAAAAGTCTCGGCGCGTTCTGCGTCAGGCGCTCGTGAATCCGGGCGCACAGAAAAGCCGACCCTTCCAGAACGCGCTCGACGTCCGGGTCGCTTCCCGGTCCCGCCAGCATGGGCGCCAGCGCCGGATATTTTTTCGCGTACGCTACCGCATCCGTCCGCAGTGCCGCGAGTTCTTCGGCGTAGAAATTATCCATGTTCATTCATGTTTCAATCCGCGTCCGTGGTCGGGCAAAACAACACGGAAGGGGGAAGGACCCTTCCGTGCGTGATTATCTCCCCAAAGGGAGAGGTTTCCAAGCGGAAGCCGGGTTTTGATACATGCTCGTTCAAGTCAGTTCGACCACGCACTCTCCTTCCGGGCCGATATCGAGACGCGCGACGGAAAGCGGCGGCAAACCCGCCTCTTCGCGGTCGGCGGCTTCGGCCATGCCGGAAAGCAGGCATTTCGAAAGGCGCGGCAGGATATGTAGATTAAGTATGTATTCGATATTTCTCGCTCCGGTTTCCACTTCGGTGCATCGCTGGGCGATATTTTCCGGGAGGGCGCTCGTCCATTCGAGCGTGATCTTGCTGTTGGCTTTCAGTTGCGCGGCGATTCGCTTCAGCTTTTGTTCGATGATGTCGCGCATCGCCGCATCCGACAGGGTCATATACGGCAGGACGGTCATACGGCCGACGAGCGCGGGTTTGAATTGCGCGTTGAGAACGGGGCGTAGCGCGGCGAGCAGGGCGTCGGTATCGACCGCGTCAGGTTTTTCGCGCTGAGTGTCTTCGATGATGTCGGAACCGATATTGCTCGTCAGCACGATGACCGTATTGCGGAAGCGCACTTCCTTGCCTTCGCCGTCCTGTAAAACGCCCTTGTCGAAAACCTGGTAAAACAGGTTCATGATGTCCGGGTGCGCTTTTTCGACTTCGTCCAGGAGCACGACGCAATACGGCTGCCGCCGAACGGCCTCGGTCAGCATACCGCCTTCGCCGTAGCCGACGTAACCGGGGGGCGAACCGATCAGGCGGCTGACCGTGTGTTTTTCCTGAAACTCGCCCATATTGACCGAGACGATGTTTTTTTCCGAACCGAAGAGGAGTTCGGCGAGCGCCAGCCCCGTTTCGGTCTTGCCGGTGCCCGAAGGCCCGGTCAGGAGAAAAACGCCCATCGGACGGTCGGGGTCTTTCAGACCGGCCTTGGCGACCTGGATGTTGCGCGCCATCGCGGAAAGCGCTTCGTCCTGACCGCGCACGCGCCGCGCCAGAATATCCTTCAGGTCGGCGACCATCGCGGCCTGGTCTTCTCCCAGGCGTCCGAGCGGAATCCCCGTCCAGTCGGCGACGACCGACGCAACGGCTTCGGGGCCGACTTCGGAAAAGAGCAGCGGCCCGGCCTTTTGCAGCTTCACCAGCGTTTCCGATGCCTCGTGCAACGCGGCGCGCGCCTCGTCTGCGTCGGGTATGGGCGGCGGCGTTTCTTCCGCCGCCGCGTTCGCGTCGGGCGGGGGCTTCGAGGCTTCGGGCGCTGCCGGCACTGCCGACGCCTCGGATGTTTCCGGGGCTTTCGACGATTCCGGTGTTTCCGACGCCGGCGACGCTTCCGACGCCTCAACGGGCGGCGAGGCGTCGAGCACGGCGTGCAGGGTTTCCCGCGCCGCAATCAGCGTGCGCACGGCGTCCTGCTCGGCTTTCCAGCGCGCTTCGAGCGTCTTGCTCTCTTCGATCGCCGCTTCGCGTTCGGCTTCGAGCGCGGCGAGTTGCTCTTCGTCGATCGGGAGGAGGTTGTCGCGGTCGCGCTTCAAGCTGTCGATGCGGCGCAAAAGCCCCGCCGCTCTTTCTTCGGCGTCTTCGAGTACGCCGGGACGCGCGGCGAGCGCGACCTTGACGCGGGCGCAGGCGGTGTCGAGCAGGTCGACGGATTTGTCGGGCTGAAAACGCCCGGAGATATAGCGGTCGGCGTAGTCGGCAGCGCATTCGATCGCGGCGTCGGAGATGATGACACCGTGCGATTTTTCGTACGCGGGCTTGACGCCGCGCAGGATTTGCCGGGTGTCTTCGACCGAGGGTTCGTCGAGGGCGACGAGCTGGAAGCGGCGGGTCAGCGCGGCGTCCTTTTCAAAATACTTCTTGTATTCTTTCCACGTCGTCGCGGCGCAGGTTCTGAGTTCGCCCCGCGCCAACGCGGGTTTCAAGAGGTTGGCGGCGTCCGACGTTCCGGCGCTACCGCCCGCGCCGATCAGCGTGTGCGCTTCGTCGATGAAGAGGACGATCGGCGTGGGACTCGACTTGATCTCGTCGAGTACGCCCTTCAAGCGGTTTTCGAATTCACCCTTCATGCCGGCGCCCGCTTCGAGCGCGCCCATGTCGAGACAGATCAGGCGCACGCCCAGCAAGGTGTCCGGCACTTCGCCCGCCGCGATCTTGCCGGCCAGGCCTTCGACGAGCGCGGTCTTGCCGACGCCGGGGTCGCCGACGAGGATCGGGTTGTTTTTGCGCCGCCGCGCGAAGATGTCCATCATGCTGCGGATTTCCGCGTCACGACCGAAAACGGGGTCGAGCTTGCCCGCCTTGGCCTTGGCGGTGAAGTCCTCGCAGTAACGGGCGATGAATCCGCCTTCGCTTGCGCGCGCGACGCCTTCGGCGGCCATCGGCGATGCGGCCGTAGCAGCCTCGAATTCGGAGGCGTTGGGGCGTACGACGCTGTAATCCTTGAGCGTCGCTTCGCGCGAAAAACCGTTGAGGATTTTTTCCGCGCCGCCCGCCATGTAGCGCCCCGGTTTGACGAGCACGGCGAGTAGCGCCGCGCCGGAAGTGATGCTGGCGATACCCAGTTCCAGGCTCGCGACGAGCCAAGCGTCCTGGAACATATCGAGGAGCAGGGGAGAGAAGACGGGTTTTCCGGGACTTCCGCCGGACATCGCCTCGACGTCGGAGGTCAGCGCGGCGAGAATGCGCGCCGTTTCACCGCCACCCTGGCGGATCAGCAGGGAAAATTCGCTCGCCGGGTCTTCGAGCGCTTTCAGAAAGAAATGCTCGATCGTGACTTCACGATGCCCCATCGAGACGCATAATCCCGCGGCGTTGTTGAGGTAAATGACGGCTTGACGTCCCAGATGGTCCAGAAGGCTGCGAAGTCCGACGCTGATCATGATGGTTTCCTTGCGGGAGATATGGAAATTATCCGGCGAGTTGAAATTATTATGACTACAGGCTCGATAATTTTACTTTCACCGGTCCTGAAAACAAGTCGTCCGCCCAAGCATGGCCAGCCCGAACACTCGAATCGAGCGTCATTTTCCGTCACCCATGATCACCCGAAGAAACCGAACGCATCGGCGTGTCCTTTTTTTCGCGGAGAACAAAAGACCATGCGATGAAGCAAAACTTCGTCCCGAAGGCTTGCGCCTCGGGCGGAAGATAAGTCGAAACCCCCGCGCCCCGGTGATGCGCATCCGGGGTGTCGAGGAAAAACGGCGGAAAACAGGACACGGCGCGAGAGTAAAAGCCCTCACGGTTCGCCCTGTTTTTCCGCCTTGCCGGATCAGGCTTTCCAGTCGTCGGTGTACTCGATGTTGCCGTCGTTGTACGTCCACGTGATCTTGGAATAAGTGAAGCTCACGTCTTCCATGTCGTGGTAGGCCTTGCCTTCGGGCACGAAAGTCAGCGGCGTGTATTCGCGCAGGTTGACGATGATGGCTTCTTCGAGCTTGATGGTGAAGTACTTTTCTTCGGTGCCGTCGGCCTTGATGCGATAGTGGTCGAGTTCGACGTCGACGTGTTCGCCAGTGCACACGGCCCTGAAGAGCTTGGGCGAGGCGTTGTCCTTGGCCTTGGTGATGAGCAGAGGATGGTGGATGCGTTGCCCCGTGGGGAGACCGGTATGGGTATCCTTGGGAATTTCGACCTCGTGTTCGACGCCATAGACCAGAATCTTGTCTTTCTTGTCGCCGCCTTGCGGGCAGTCGCCCTTGATTTCGCCTTGCGATTTTCCAGTGACTTTCAAATACGCGGTTAATGCCATGGTGAACTACTCCTTTGCATGGAAGAAAAAAACAGGATGAAGCGCTTGTTTTACATCAGGTTTTATCCAACTTGCCAACCAGCGAGAGGGTGAAATCCGCACCCATGTATTTGAAGTGCGGTTTCGCCTTGATACTTACGGAATACCAGCCCGGATTCCCCGCCACGTCGTTCACCTCGATCTGCGCCATGCGCAGCGGGTGGCGGCTGCGCACTTCGGGCGTCGGGTTGTCCATTTCGGTGACGTACTGGCTGATCCACTTGTTCAGTTCGCTTTCGAGGTCGGTGCGCTCTTTCCACGCGCCGATGTTTTCCCGTTGCAGGACTTTCACGTAGTGCGCCAGCCGGTTCATGATCATCATGTAGGGAAGCTGGGTGGACAGACGATAATTGGTCTCCGCCTCCTTGCCTTCCTTGGTGTTGGCGAACTCTTTGGGCTTCTGGCAGGAGTTGGCCGAGAAGAAGGCGGCGTTGTCCGAATCCTTGCGCATCGTGAGCGCGATGAAACCCTCTTCGGAAAGCTCGTATTCCCTGCGTTCCGAAATGAGCGTCTGCGTCGGGATGCGGGTGCGCAATTCGCCCATCGCCTCGAATTGGTGCAAGGGCAGATTTTCAACCGTACCGCCGCCCTGCGGGCCGATGATGTTCGTGCACCAACGGTATTTGGCGAAGCTGTCGGTGAGTTTGGTCCCGAAGGCGAAGGCCGTGTTGCCCCAGCAATAATCCTTGTCCTCGTCGCGGATCGTTTCGGAGTAATTGAAGGTCTTGGTCGGGTTGTTTTCTGCCGAGTACGGCAGGCGCAACAGGAATTGCGGCATCGTCAGACCCACCGAACGCGCGTCGTCGCTCTGCCGGAAGGATTGCCACTTGGCGTACTGCGGCTGCTCGAAAATCGACTTCATGTCTTTGAGGTTCGGCAGTTCCGACCATTTTTCGATGCCGAAAAACGCGGGAGACACCGCCGAGATGAAAGGCGCGTGCGACATCGTGGCGACGGACGCGGTATAGCTCAGGAGTTCCATATCCGGCGCGGAGGGGGAAAACTCGTAGTTGGCGAGGATGGCGCCGTAAGGCTTGCCGCCGAACTGCCCGTATTCCGCCGTATAGACGTGCTTGTAGAGGCCGCTCTTGGTGATTTCCGGCGCGTCGCTGAAATCGTCGAGCATGTCCTGTTTACTGGCGCTCAAGATTTCGATGCGGTTGTTTTGGCGGAAATCGGTGCGGTCCACGAGGAACTTGAGCGAACGCCACGACGACTCCAGCTTCTGGAACTGCGCGTTGTGCATGACAGCGTCGAGCTGTTGGGAAATCTGCGCATCGAGTTCCGCGATCAGATCGTCGACGAGTTGCCCGGACACCTTTTCGCCGACGCGATCGGGTTTGGCAATCCCCTGAATGAAGGCCGCCAGCCCTTCCTTGGCCATCGAGTAGGTTTCATCCCCCGGTTTCAACGAAGTGGCGGAAATGATTTCGTCCAGAAGCGAGGTCCCGCCCGATGCGGCGGTTGCGGCATTTTCCGCCTGTTGCAACAGATTTTCGTCGGCCATGCTCATTCCCCTTTTTCTTCGTCCAGACCCAGTTCTTTCAGCAACTTGTTGCGCGCTTCGGGGTCGTCGAGCAAGGCCTGCACCTGCTTGCGGAAAGCGGGCGTATTGGCCAGCGGGCTTTTGACGGCTTTCAGGGCTTCACGCAACTGCATGAGCTTTTTCAAAGGCTCGATCTGCTGAACGAGTTGGTCCGGCTCGAAATCCTTGAGCGAGGAAAACTTCAGATTGACGGACATTTCCTCGTCTTCCTTGCCCGAAAGCGTGTTGGGTACGGTGAGGTCGAGGCTCAGGCTTTGCGCCTTCAACACGTCGTTGAAATTCTCTTTGTCCACCGCGATCGTCGGACGCTCTTCGACAGGACGCTCGTCCTTGGTTTGCGTGAAATCTCCGACGACCAGGACCTTGAGCGGAAGCTCGACTTCTTCCTGGGTATTGCCCGTCGCGGGCTTGTAGACGATATTGACCCGCTCTTTCGGGGCTACGGAACCTTCTTGTGCCATACGTGTTCTCCCTTCGAAAATGTGAGTGATGCACCAAAACTGTTACAAGTCTGTTACAGAGTCGTTACGAGGGATACAGATGCTGTTACGCGACAATCCGGTATGCTACTGCAAAACGTGGTAAAGAAATGAATTTTTCGAGCGGATTCATTGAAAAAAATCGGCAGCGCCGTGCCGCCCGGAACGAGTCCGCATAGGCGGGGCGCACCACCCGATCTCCCTAGGCAAGGCGAAGTCGTCCGGGCGCCGTTCCCTTGAACTGCGAAGGGCGCGTCGTCCCGTTTGTTCGACCATCGGGTCTCTCGGCGACGCTTGGCAGCAGGCCGTCGTTTCGCCTGGGCGACGTACTGTTTCACTCCGAACTGGGAGGCTCGAATTTCGTGCGCGGCGGTTTCTTTTGCTTTTCCCGGAAAAAACGAAAATGGACGAAACAGACGAGGCGAAAACTGATATTCACGATCACGAACAAAACGAATACGTAAAACACGCTCTGGAACATGAACCCGAAATACATGGGTTTCAAAGTGACGGGGAAAACCTCTTCGTTTTTTACCCGGTATATGGACTTTGAAGAAGAATCGTCGTCCTTGTAGAGTACCGTGACGGTCTGTTCCTCGCCTGACGAGGATTCTTCCACAGAGTATTTCCACTCTCTCACTCCGCGACGGATTTCCTCGCTCTTTCTCGACAAGCGATACGTGAAAGCCTTTGGAAGCTTCCTTCGGGCGTGTTCATATTCCAGGGAGACCAGCGCGACAGGAAAGGCTAGCTTTGTACGCGAATCCTCGACGATGACCTGGAAAAGGCTTTTGAAAGGCGCAGCCGAGAGACTTTCCCGACTGAAGTCGCTCGTGTTTGCGAACTCCAGAGCCTTGATGCCCACGAATACCATGATGATGAAGAGGAAAAAACCTCCCACTTGGGAGAAGGCAATGGTAAAAGCAATTCCCGCCGCTTTTTTCAACGCATCCAGGAATCGTTCGGGATTCATGATGGATCACCGGGTTTTTCATGGAAGCATGCCTGACGAATATCCAGGATAATTCCGGCGAACAGCAGTGAGAGGGGAATCAAAAAAATGCTCGGCCCTTTCATTGCCTCGTACACAATATGCGACACGATGAGGCACGATATTCCGCAAAGAAAAACACGATGAGTCAGTCTGCCTTTCAGGGAGAAATATATTACAAATAATAGGGCAAATGGATATATGGATGAAATCCAGAGCGCGGCGATCTTGTCGACAAAAAGCATTGAAATGAACCCGGTAATTCCGAAAGCATAATAGATCAAGACTCCGAGTATTCCAACACAAAATATAAACGCAAAGCCATAACAGGTAAGCGCTGTTTTTTTCATTCGCCCCCTTTCAGGCGATTTCACGCCGCCAACCATTCCAGACGGTTTGATTGCCCAACGATCACCTTTGGCCTGTCGTTCGCTGAACTTCGTTTTCTACGAACTTTTCTGCGAACTTTTTACGAACCTTTCTGCGAACTCGCTCTTGAAATCGGTATAAAACGGGACACCGGTTTTACCCCCCGGGCAGGAGTTTGTGCGGTTGCAGTCCCGCAAGTTCGGCGGCGATGCGGGCGTATTGCTCGCGTACCGGGGAATTTTCGGGGTTCGCCGTCGCCGCGGCGGCTAGCGCATCGGCGGCCGATGCGAGCGCTGCCGCTACCGCGTCCGAGTCGTAGGTGCTCAGCCGGTGCGCGGCGACGATTTCCAGAAGGCGTACCGAAAGGAAGGGCAGCGGTTGCCATAATTCACCCGCGAGACAGGCTTGAAAGGCGGCGCGGTAAAGGACGAGCGTATATTTGTCGCCGGGATGCCTGAGCAGGAGACGACCGAGCGCTTCGAGCGCGGCGGCGGGCGGGTGCGCGACGGCCTCGGCCAGCGCGGCGTCGAAGGGGTCGCTTCCGCCCCCCGTGCCCGAGAGTCCGGCAAGCCATTGCCGGGTTGCGCTGTCGGCAAAGGGCGTTCCGTCGGAAAAACTCATGCCCGCGAGTTCCGGGAAACGGTGAAGGAGTCCCGCCGTTTGGCTCTCCAGCGCAAGGCGCGCCACGTCGTACGCCTTGCCGAGTCCCGCGAGCGCTTGCGCCGAGAGGCGGGATAAATCCAGCCAGAAAAGATACTCGTTGCAACACGACTCGGCCTGATACACGACTTTTTTATGCTCGCCCGCCTTGAACAGTGAAAGCAAGCCCGGAAGGAGATGCTCTTCCGGTTTCGGCAAACGGGTGTTGACGCCTTCGGTCGGCGGCGTTTGGGTCAATTCGGCCCACAAAGCCGAACGGCGCAGCACGTAGGACGCGGGGTGCGCCAGATCACGCGACAGCAGCGTGTCGGCCGTCTGCAGGCAGAAGCGCGCGCATTCCGAAAGAAAGGCGCTCGTCGGCGAGTCGGCGGAAACCTGGGGCGCGCCCGACACCGCATCGGGCGCGGCGGCGCGCGACGCGTTTTGCGCGGGAGGCGTCCCCGTCGCCGAGGTCGGCGCGGCGGAAGACGTATCGGAGGGAGCGTCGGGAGGCGGAGGCGGCGCGGCTTCGGGAGGCGTGGGCAGGCGTTGCAAGCGCGCGCGTAGCGTGCGCAGACGCAGGGGGTTGTCCGGTACGGTATCGTTGATGAATTCTTCCAGCGCCTGGAGCCGCTGATCGGCAATTTCGTGGACGGAGGCGGAAAGGTATTCGGGTTTGGCGGCGTCGAGCCAGCGCTCCACTTGGTCCTGCCACCAGTCGATGGCGCCCGTGCGTGCGCGGATGCGCGAAAGGGGCGGGAAAAGGGTTTCCCAGTACCCGGTGCAGAGGTCCGCGAGCACCGCCGCGCCGTCGGCGATGCCTTCTTCGCCTTTCAGGTTGAGGAGCGCCGCGGCGAACCACGACGCGACGCTGATGTCCTTGCCCAGCGTGGTCAGCAAGGCGTTGCCCAAGTCGGCGATCTTGGCCCAGTCGGGGGGCGCGGCGTCGGGCTGGATCGAGGTCAGCGAGTCGATTTCCTGCCGTATGAGCGAAAAGCGCGGGTCGTCCCGCACGTTTTTTCCCGCGGGCGAGTCGCCGGGGATCGGGATTGCGCCCGCGTTGTTCGGGCAGGCGTCGGTTTCGGAGGATGGCATGGGAGAGACCCTCGAAAGGAAAAAATGCCGGATTGATTTCGTCCGCAAACCGTCGGCGGCATGAAGACGAGCCGCAGGACGGACTGGAATACGGCGGCGTCGACCGGGGACGATACGGGAACTTGGGTATTGTAACCGAAACCGTTTCCGGCCGGAGCGGAGGCGCCGTGCGCGTTTTTGAGGACGCCGAAGGCAAGGGAAAAGCGCCGACGCCTTCGCCTGGGTCGAAAAATTCCGACCTAGGCGAAGGTTTCAAAACGACCGCACACGGTCCGACGGAACCCGGCCGTAAAACTTTCGCGCGTAAAATTTTCGCGCGTCAGACTACCGCCGCACGTGTTTTTACCGGCGGCCTGTGAAGCACCGCCTTTCCACGGAACGACGGATCACGCCTGCATGTCGGGCGTAATCTTTTGTTCGAGATGGAATATTCTGTCTTTCAGTAATAATTTTCGTTTTTTCAGACGTTGAATCAAAAGCTGGTCTTGAGTGGGTAAGGGAGTACTCGATAAATGTTCGATAATCAGGTTGAGGTCGCGGTGCTCGATTTGGAGTTCGCTCAAGCTCGCGCGCGTTTTTGCGATTTCTTCTTCGGTCAACATCCTTATCAATCCCTGAATTGTGGCAGTTGATGAATACCTCTTCCGGGGTTCCGACCGCGCCGACGATCCCCCCAGGCGCTTTGACCATCGTCGTTGGGTTTCCGACGAGGCCAAGGCGCTGAACGGGACAGACCCTCTCCGCGCGAGGCGGACACGCTTCCGCCACGGATCACTTGGCGGATAGTGAGATGGTAGGCGTGCTGAGGATAAAAAACAATGCCGCCGCGCGTTTTGATCGTTTTGAAGACCCGGAGGGACGAAAAGATTTCCCCACGCGGGATTCCGCATAAAATAACAAGGCTCGCCGCCGGGCTTCATGGGAAGTCCGGCTTTCTGGCGGGCTTTGTCAGGCGATGAGGCTTCGGATGAACAAGGCTTTTACCCATGAAACCGACGGCGACGACGAGGATGGCGTCGAACCGGGGTTTCTTCAGCTTCCGCAGGGAACGCGCAATTACATCACCCCCGGCGGTTACGACCGGATTCGCCAGGAGCTGGATTTTCTGCTGAAGACTGAACGTCCACGCACCGTCGACGTCGTCCAGTGGGCCGCTTCAAACGGCGACCGTTCAGAAAACGGCGATTATCTTTACGGGAAAAAACGCCTGCGCGAAATCGACCGGCGGATTCGTTTTCTGACGAAACGGCTCGATATCGCCGAAGTCGTCGACCCGGCAAATCGCCGGGAAAATTCCGATCAGGTCTTTTTTGGCGCGACGGTCATCGTCGGCGAGGAAGACGGCAGGGAGAGCCGTTACCAGATCGTCGGCGTCGACGAGACCGACCCGGCGCGAAACCGGATCAGTTGGGTTTCACCGCTGGCCAAAGCCCTGATCAAGGCGCGCGAAGGCGACGTCGTACGTTTTCGCAGTCCGGCCGGGTGGCGCGAGATCGAAGTGCTCGAAGTGAAATACCTTCCCATCGAGCCGTAATTCCTGTCCCAAATCGCACGTACTCGAGACGAGCCATGATCGAAGCGCCGGACCCCATGACGACCCATCCCGTGCCGGGTTTCCCCGTCACTTACGTCAAACCGACGATCACGCGCCCGAATATCGAGGTGGGGGAGTTCACGTATTACAGCGGCGAGGACTTCGAGAGCCGCGTGACGCACCATTACGAGTTTTATGGCGACAAGCTGGTGATCGGCAAGTTCTGCCAGATCGCGGCGGGCGTCGAATTCATCATGAACGGCGTGAACCACAAGATGAATGCCGTCAGCACTTTTCCATTCTATATTCTGGGGCATTGGGCGCAGGAACAACCGCCGCTCTCCGAAATGCCCCTGAAAGGTGACACGGTCGTCGGAAACGACGTGTGGTTTGGTCAGAACGCCACAATCCTGCCGGGTGTACGCGTTGGCGACGGCGCGATCATCGGCGCGAGCGCGGTGGTGGCGAGCGACGTCGCGCCCTATACCGTCGTCGCGGGGAATCCGGCGAAACCCGTCCGCAAACGCTTCGACGACGAGCTGATCGTTCTCCTGCAAACCTTCAAGTGGTGGGACAGGCCTGTCGCGGAAATACAAAAACTGATCCCGCTCTTGAACGACCGCAATCTGGATCGGGTGAAGCGGGAGATCAAAGAAGCTCTTCGATAGCTTCCCACGGCAAGCGCTCTGTCGGCTGGATTGGAAGCGACGCCGACTGTCCGGGGGCCGGAGAGCGTTGACGTCGCTTTTCTTCCGGTAATTCAGGCCAAGGCGCGCGAAAAAGGCGCTGAAGCGCGCCTGATGGCGTACTGTGACAAGAAATGTCTTGAACATGGCGCTTATTCATGTAGAATCTCTAATGCTTCGGCTAATCAATCCAACAACGAGACATGGAGTTTCACCATGAGCAATAAAGGCCAACTTTTGCAGGATCCTTTCCTCAATGTGTTGCGTCGTGAGCACATTCCGGTATCGATCTATCTGGTAAACGGGATCAAATTGCAAGGTCAGGTCGAATCTTTTGATCAATATGTCGTTCTTCTAAAAAACACAATAACACAAATGGTATATAAACACGCTATTTCCACGATCGTGCCGGCGCGTCCGGTCAATATCCAATTGGGCATGGGCGAAAACGACTGATTTTCGCATTGGAGCCTATGGCGCATCGATTCGGAGACGGGGCCTTTCCCCCGTCTTGGTTTCGTCGGTAGTCCCTTATGCCTGATTTTCCCGACGGCACTGATCGCGCCGTCATCGTCCAGCAGGATTTCGGAAGCGGCGACGCTCAGGAGGCGATCGAGGAAATCCGTCTGCTGGTGGAGTCCGCGGGCGTCTCCGTGTCTTCGATTGCGCGCGGGCCGGGGCGTTTCATCGACCCGGCGACGTTTGTCGGGAAGGGCAGGCTTCAGATGATCGCCGCAGAAGTCTCGGCGTTCGAGGCGACCCTCGTCGTCTTCAATCACGAGCTGTCTCCCGCACAGGAACGCAATCTCGAAAAAACGCTGCAATGCCGCGTCATTGACCGCACCACGCTGATTCTAGACATCTTCGCGCAGCGCGCGCAAAGCTCGGAAGGCAAGCTCCAGGTGGAGCTTGCCCAACTCGAACATCTTTCGACCCGCCTCGTCCGGGGCTGGACTCACCTGGAGCGCCAGAAGGGCGGCATCGGCTTGCGCGGCCCCGGTGAGACGCAGCTCGAAACGGACCGCCGTCTGCTCGGAAAAAGGGTCAAGCTTCTGAAAGAACGGCTCGTCAGGCTCGAACGCCAGCGGGTGGTCCAGCGCAGGGCGCGGCTTCGCGGCGGCGCGCTGAACGTTTCTCTCGTCGGCTACACCAACGCCGGGAAATCGACGCTCTTCAACCAACTGACGCACGCCGACGCCTACGTCGCGGATCAGTTGTTCGCGACCCTCGACACGACTTCGCGCAAGCTGTGGCTGAACGACGCCGGGAACGTCGTCGTCTCCGATACGGTCGGATTCATCCGCAATCTGCCGCACACGCTCGTCGCGGCGTTTCATTCGACGCTCGAATCCGTCTCGCGGGCGGACCTTTTGCTGCACGTCGTCGACTCGACGAGCGGAACGCGCGATTTTCAGATCGCCGAAGTCGAAAAAGTTCTGAACGAGATCGGCGCGGGCGACCTCAGGCAGTTGATCGTCCTGAACAAGCTCGACCTCTCCGGCCTTCCCCCGGCTTTGGAGCGTGACGAGTATGGTAGAATCCGCCGAGTGCGGGTAAGCGCCCGGAGCGGAGAAGGCATCCCCTTGCTGCGTGAAGCCTTGTCCGAGATCGCCATTGAAAAACGGCAAAACCTGGATGACCGGCCGCCGGTCGGGATTTTCTGAAACCCTTATGATTTCAACGATTGGTGTACTTATGTCGCTGAGCGAAGCGCAACGGGGCAGTCGTGGCAACGACGATTGGGGGAAGCACCCGAACCAAGGGCCGCCCGACCTCGAAGATTTGTGGCGTGATTTGAACCACCGTATTTCCGGGATTTTCGACAAGACTTCCAAGGGGTCCGACGGCGGAAGCCCACCGCCGCGCAACGGATCGATTCCGAAGTTTCCCGCGGGCGGCGTCGGGGCGATCGTCTGCATTCTGTTCGCGGTCTGGATGGCGAGCGGTTTCCATATCGTCGACGCTTCGCAGCGCGCGGTCGTCCTTCAGTTCGGGAAATACCTGGAGACCAACGATTCCGGCCTGCACTGGCGTTTTCCCTACCCGATCCAGTCGCACGAAATCGTCGATGTCTCCGGAGTGCGTACGCTCGAAATCGGTTATCGCAATAACGAGAAGAACAAGGTGCTCAAGGAAGCGCTGATGCTGACCGATGATGAAAACATCATCAATATCCAGTTCGCGGTCCAATACATCCTGAAAGACCCGGACGACTATCTGTTCAAGAACCGCAACCCCGACGAGGCCGTGATGCAGGCTGCGGAAACGGCGATCCGCGAGGTCGTCGGGAAGAGCAAAATGGATTTCGTGCTCTACGAGGGGCGCGAGCAGATCGCCGTGCAGACGCAGGCCCTCATCCAGCAGATACTCGACCGCTACGAGACGGGTGTCGACGTTTCAAAGGTGACGATGCAGGGCGCGCAGCCCCCCGAACAGGTGCAGGCGGCGTTTGACGACGCGGTGAAAGCGGGGCAGGACCGCGAGCGGCAGAAAAACGAAGGTCAGGCCTACGCCAACGAAGTCATTCCGAGGGCGCGCGGCACGGCGGCGCGCCTTTCGGAGGAAGCCGAAGCGTACAGGCAAGGCCTGATCTCGACGGCCGAGGGCGACGCGAGCCGTTTTCGGCAGCTATACGCCGAATACGCCAAAGCGCCGGCCGTGACGCGTAATCGCCTGTATCTCGAAACCATGCAGGAAGTCTATGCCAATACGTCGAAGGTGATGATCGACGCCAAGGGGCAGGGCAATCTGCTCTATCTGCCGCTCGACAAGCTCGTGCAGGCCGCCGGTGCCTCGATCCCGCCGACGGTATCCTCCGCCGGCGTCGAAAGGCAGGAACGCGCGTCCGCTTCGACGACGGCGGTCGTGCCGTCGCAGACGACGGACCGCTTCGGTATCCGCTCGCGCGATACCTTGCGTTCACGCGACCGGGGAGGGCGATGATGAAACCCGTAATGAATATCGTGTATTTCGTTCTGCTGCTCCTTCTGGGTGCGGTCGGGCTTTCCGTCTTTACCGTCGACGAGCGGCAGTATGCGATCGTGTTTCAGTTGGGCGAGGTCAGGGAAGTGATTTCCGAGCCGGGGCTTTACGTCAAATTGCCGCTGATCCAGAACGTGCGTTACTTCGACAAACGGATTCTCACGCTGGATACGCCGGAACCCGACCGCTTCATCACATCCGAGAAGAAAAACGTCCTCGTCGATTCCTTCGTCAAATGGAAGATCGTCGACCCACAGCTCTTTTACATCTCGGTCGCCGGAGACGAGGCGCGCGCGCAGATTCGGCTTTTGCAGACGGTCAACGCGGGCTTGCGCGAGGAATTCGGCAAACGCACGGTCCACGAGGTCGTTTCGGGCGAGCGCGACAGGATCATGGAAGACATGCGCTCGAAAGCGGATCAGGACGCGCGGAAGATCGGCGTCCAGATCATCGACGTGCGCGTGAAGCGCGTCGAATACGCCAACGAGGTCAGCGGTTCGGTTTATCAGCGCATGGAGGCTGAGCGCAAGCGCGTTGCGAACGAGCTGCGCTCCGAGGGCGCTGCCGAAGCCGAAAAAATCAAGGCTGACGCGGACAAGCAGCGCGAGATCATCATCGCCGAGGCTTACCGTCAGGCGCAGGAAGTCATGGGCGACGGAGACGCCAGGGCGACCACGATCTATGCGTCGGCGTTCAACCAGAATCCAGAGTTTTACGCCTTCTATCGGAGCCTCGAAGCCTACCGCGCGACTTTCAAGAGCGGGAAGGACTTCATCATCGTCGAACCGAATTCCGATTTTTTCAAATACATGAAAAATCTTGAGCGCGGGGGCGGTAAAAATCCGTAGTCGATGCTCGAAAATTTACTGACAGCGTTTGCGCTGATGCTCGTGCTCGAAGGAATGCTCCCCTTCGTCGCCCCCGGTTTCTGGCGCGAGACCTTTCGCCGCGTCGTTTCGATGGCCGACGGGCAGATTCGTTTCATTGGCTTGGCGTCGATGCTGATCGGGATTCTTCTCTTGATGGTGGTCAAGTGAACTGGCTACTTCCGGAATACGTCGCCGACGCGCTGCCGCAAGAGGCGGCGCGCATAGAAGGCTTGCGGCGCATGGCGCTCGACCTTTTGCGGACGCACGCCTACGAGCAGGTCATGCCGCCTCTGCTCGAATACCTCGACTCCTTGCTGACCGGCCCCGGGTCGCTTCTCCGTCTGCGCACCTTCAAGCTCGTCGACCAGCTTTCCGGGCGAACGCTGGGGGTGCGCGCCGACATGACGCCGCAGGCGGCGCGCATCGACGCGCATCTCTTGAACCGCGAGGGCGTAACGAGGCTGTGTTATTGCGGCAGCGTCCTGCACGCCTTGCCGGCGTCGCAGGTTTCGAGCCGCGAGCCGATCCAGCTCGGCGCCGAGCTTTACGGCTACGCCGGACTCGAAGCCGATATCGAGGTCATCCGTTTGCTTTTCGAGCTTCTCCAGGCGATGAGAGTTCCGGTTTCTTGCATCGACGTGAGCCACGTCGGCATTTTCCGTGCCCTCGCGCGCGCGGCGAAGATCGACGATACGTGCGAGGGCGAACTCCAAGGGCTTTTCCACGCAAAGGATATTCCCGGGATACGCGCGTGCTGCGCGGCGCTTGCCGAACCCTGCCGTTCCGCTTTCATGCGGCTCCCGGAGCTTTACGGAGACGCTGGTGTACTCGATACGGCGATGCGCGAGTTGCCGCGCATTCCCGAAATCCTTTCCGCGATCGAGAGCCTGCGCCGCTTGCGTTCGGAACTGGCTGAACTTCCGCTCTCGTTCGACCTGGCCGATCTGACGGGCTACCACTACCATAACGGCGTCGTTTTCGCGGCGTATTCATCGGGTTTTGCGAGCGCAATCGCGCGCGGAGGGCGCTACGACGGCGCGGGGAAAGTCTTCGGCCGTTCGCGGCCCGCGACCGGATTCTCGATGGACTTGCGAGCGGTCGCGCGGTTGCTCCCTTCTCTTGTGTGTGCAAACGCGATTCTTGCGCCGTGCGCGGCTGCTCTTCCCGCGCTCTCGGACGAAATCGCTCGTCTGCGGGAAAGCGGCGAAGTCGTCGTCGAACTCTTGCCTGGGCAAACGCGCTCCGAAGGGCCATTGTGCGACCGACGGCTTGTCGAGGATAATGGGATCTGGCGTATCGAGGCGCTGAACGGGGGTTGATATGGCAAAGAACATCGTTGTAGTGGGGTCTCAATGGGGCGACGAAGGCAAGGGAAAGATCGTCGACTGGCTGACGGGGCATGCGAAGGGCGTCGTACGCTTCCAAGGCGGGCATAACGCCGGACATACGCTCGTGATCGGCGAGAAGGTCTATCAGCTCAACCTCGTTCCCGCGGGAATCGTCCACGAGGGCGTTTCCTGCTATATCGGCAACGGTGTCGTCCTCGACATCTGTCATCTGCTCGACGAAATCGACCGTCTCGAGCGCGCGGGAATCGAAGTGCGTTCGCGCCTCAAGATCAGTCCGGGCTGCCCGATCATCCTGCCGTATCACGCGGAACTCGACTGCGCGCGCGAAGCCGCGCGGTCGTCCGACCAGCGTATCGGGACGACGGGCAAGGGAATCGGCCCGGCTTACGAAGACAAGGTTGCGCGCCGCGCGATTCACGTCTACGATTTGTTTTACCCGGACATCCTGGCGGAGAAACTGAAAGCGAACATCGATTACCACAATTTCGTCTTGGTGAACTACCTTGGCGCGAAGGCCGTCGACGGCGAAAAAATACTGGCGCAGATCCTGCGCGACGCGGAGTCGATCAAGCCTCTCGTCACCGACGTTTCGGAAGCCTTGCACGCGATCAACCGCGCGGGTGGAAACCTTCTTTTCGAAGGCGCGCAGGGCGCCTTGCTCGACATCGACCACGGGACCTACCCCTTTGTGACCTCGTCGAACTGCGTCGCGGGTCAAGCCGCTGCGGGTACCGGCATCGGGCCGGGCATGCTCCACTACATCCTCGGAATCGTCAAAGCCTACTGTACGCGCGTCGGCGGGGGGCCTTTCCCGAGCGAACTCGACATCGAAACCGAGGGACAGCCGGGTTTTCAAATGTCGCACAAGGGGCAGGAAGTCGGCGTCGTCACCGGAAGAAAGCGCCGCTGCGGCTGGTTCGACGTGCCCGCGCTCAAACGCTCGATACAGATCAACGGGATTACCGGGCTGTGCATCACAAAACTCGACGTGCTCGACGGCCTGTCCGAACTGAAAATCTGCACCGCTTACGAATTCAAGAACAAGACGATCGACCTCCTGCCGGTCGGCGCCGAGAACGTCGCGGAATGCAGACCGATTTTCGAAACCCTGCCGGGCTGGCGCGAGACGACGAAGGGCGTGACGACCGAAACGGCGTTGCCGCGCGCCGCGCTGGACTATCTGGCGCGCATCGAAGCGCTTTGCGAAGTTCCCGTCGACGTCATATCGACGGGACCCGAACGCGCGGAGACGCTTCTTCGCCGCCACCCCTTCGATTGACCGCGCGCCGCCGCGCGGCGCATTTCCCGGAAACGGGAATCTTCCATTTCCGCGGCTTTTTCGGAAAACGGGCGCAGTCGCCTCTTCCCGATGCGCGCGCCGCGAAACGCCGGGAGAATGAACCCACCGGGATGTATTTTTGCGAAAAATACATCCGCGTTCCATTTTATGCGCGCCCCGGGATAAAAAATTTCATGAGGATGCCTGTTTTTTTTCGAAAAAATACTTGAATATCTTTTGACGGCATGCTTTAATCATCCCGGTATTATGAAAATGCGGGAAAAAGGCACGAATCGCCCGGAGAACTCATGGGCATATGCTCATGAGCGAAGCTGT
>JAISDL010000094.1 GCA_031264825.1 Accumulibacter sp.
GGCGGCAACGCCGCCGCTGACCGATCTGATTCCTGTCTCCTGATTCCTGATTCCTGAAGTGGCTTGCGCTTCGCGCAAGCGAGACGTTGGGCATCGCTGCGCTCACCCCAACCTATGCATTCAGGGATCAGATGTCAGGAATCAGGGATCAGATGAAAACCGATCGGAGTTTCAACGATCTTTCTCCGGCGGCGAAGCCGCCGCTAACTTCTCTGTCTCCTGTCTTCTGTCTCCTGTCCCCTGCCTCACTTCCCGAATCTTTCGCGGTAATGGCGGCTTTCGCCGTTCTCCGCCATGCGGAGGACGTGGTCGAGGTCGTCGGCGCTCACGGTGCGTCCGTAAAAGACGCGATAGCTGTCGAGCATTTTTTCACGCAACGACGGAACGCGCGCTTCGGGGTGGAAGAGCGCGAGCAGCCAGCGCCACGCGAGCGGCGTTTCGTGGCTCGGCGGGTCCCAGCGAAAACCGCCGAGGGGAAAAAGATACACGCGCTTTTCCTTGACCGCGGGCAGCGACGCGAGCAGCGCGTTGTCGAAAATCATCGCGGGACGCACGCCTTTTTCAAAATTGTTGAGCAGGACGATGTCGGGCGCCCACGCGAGCAGTTGTTCGGCGCCGACCGCCGCGAAGCCGGGAACGTCGGCGGCGACGTTGACCCCGCCTGCCAAGCGGATATCCGAATCCATCCCGGTCCGGTTTCCGGCAACCTGGAAGGCGTTCCCCTGCGCGCGGTAGAGATAGACGACTTTCGGGCGTTTTTTCTCGGGGAGCGCGGCGGCGGTCTTCTCGATTTCGTCGCGGACGGCGAGAAAGTCCCCGGCGAGCGCCTTGCCGCGCGCGTCAAGCCCCGGAACGCAGCGCCCCATCAATTCGATCCACCCCGCCGCGAGTTCGCTTTCGCCGTAACGCAGGCTCAGCACCGGGAGACCGACGCCGACGATCGGAGCGACGATCGCCTCCCCGCGGTCGCCCCACTGAACGACGAGGTCGGGGCGCGCCGAGAGCAAGGCTTCGACGTTCGGCGCAAAGCCCTCGCCCGTCATGTCGACGCGGATGTTTTTCGCTTCAGGAAAAAGCCGGCCGATCAGCCCCTCGACAAAATCCATGCGCGAAGACGGGTGCATACCGATCAGGCGCTTCGGCCCTTGGTCGAGCGCGACGACGATCGACGCGGCGGGGATCGTGAGCGTCGCGACGCGTTCGACCCGTTCCGGGCACTGCACGGTACGCCCGTTCTGGTCTTTCAGCGTTTCCGCAGCGAAAACCCGCGAGGTGAGCGAGGTGATCGAGAACATCGACGCCGCGAGAAATGCGGCGACGGCGAAACGCCGCGCGGAAAGCAAAAAACCGGCGCGCGCCGGACGGTGGGTTTTCGAGGGGAAATCTGAAATCATTCCATTTCCAGTTCGTCCCCACCAATGTCGACTCGCCTTGCGGCACGTAAGTACTGTCTACGGCTCGGCATCAAAGCATGAACGAACTGGAAAAGGAATCATTGCGAAAATGAAATCATAGCAAAAACGGCAGGAGAGCGCCTTGTGGGCGCTTCCTGCGTTTTTTACAGCCTCACAACCACGACTCGATGCTTGAAGCGGGTTTCAGTAGTCCTGAACCAGCCTCAGCATAAAGGAGCGGCCCGGCTCGATCAGCGGGTTGCCGACGAGTTTGTTGCTATATGCTGAACTTTCCGCGACGACCGGGTTGACGATCGTCTGATTGAATACGTTCTGGATACCGAAAACGGCTTTCCAATTCTTGAAGTTGCTGTCGAGCATCTGGCCGAGATCGGCGCTCGCAAAGATATCGAACGCCATATGCCCCGGGCGTTTACGTTCCAAAGGAGCGGTAACATTGGGCGCAGGCCTGGTAATAGTGTCGTCAATGCGTGTGCGTTTCATCGCACCGCGGATGACACCTTCGATGTGCCAAGGAGCGCCCTCGACGCCGTAACGCGCCGAGATGCGTCCCGACAAGGGTGGAATGCCTTCGATCGGCTTGTTATCCGTCTTGTTTTTTCCGTAGGTCCAAGTCAGCGCACCGCGCAGCAACCAGGATTTGTTGGCTCGCCATTCGCCGTCGACTTCGACGCCGTCGATCGAGGCCGCCCCGATGTTTTTGCGCTCATACCAACCGGGAGTGCTTGCAAGAGGCGCAAGCAAAATCAAATCCCTGTAACGGCTGTGGTAAGCCGTCAGGTTGAAGCGCGCATCCTGCGTGTTGTAGCGCACACCGGCCTCGTACGTCGTACTGTGTTCGGGCTTCAAGCCCGGCGCGGCAACTGTGGGGATCGTGCCCGAGGAACTCGACGTTGCGCGCGCGTTGCCCGACGGCGCGAGAAAGCCCTGGCTCACGTTGGCAACGGCGCTCCAGTTCGGCGCGAACTTCCAGACACCGCCGAGACTACCCGTCAAGGGCTTGTCGACGCGCTTCCTTCCCGCCGCGTTGATCGCATTTGTAATCTCAACGCGTTCAAACGGAATCGCGTTCTTGTCGATCACGGTTTTGATGTAGTCGTAACGCAAGGTACCCGAAAGCATGAGGTTTTTCGCAACCTGCCAGTCGTCGTTGACGTGGACGCCGATATTCGTCTGCTCGGTTCCGCGCTCCATCAAACACCACGAACCCGGAGGCGATCCAGTAGGATTTGCGTTGCCCGTCACAGGGGGGCAGATCGTCCCAGGCGCCAAATTCCCCGGACCTCCGATTCGTGATGCCTGCAATTTGCGGCTGTTGAAATTCTCGTTGTAAAAGTCGACACCGTACGCGAGCAGGTGATCGCCCAAGCCCTTCGTCGCGTTCACGCGTCCGCCATAGACGGTCGGCGTATTGACCTGGATGTGCATATTCATCACAGGTCCGCCTATATTACCCGTCGAATTGGGGTCGGCGTTACGTTGGTAAATGTCGGTTTCGAGTTTGCGGACGTAAAAACTCGCGTTGAGAGTATCCGCCCACGCGCCGACTTCGCTCGATTCGACGCCGAGCTTCAGGTATTTTTCACGAATCGGGTCTTCGGTCACCTTCAAATACGGCAAACCCGGAGAAGCGCCCAAACCGCCCGCGCGGCCCGTCGTCACTTCCTGATAGCGCCCCGCAAGTTCGAAGCGTGTTTTCGCCGTCGGCGAATAGCCGACGCGGAAGTCGACGCCTTTCGACTCGTAACGGCTGTTCTCTGCCATACCCTTCGGCGTCCGGTAATCGTCGGCTTTGCGGTAATTGACGCCGATCAGGACGTCGAATCCGTTCCCGCCACCGATGACCTCGGCGCGCCCCGCGTGCATGTGGTTCACGCTGTTGTATTCGACGCCGCGAATCTTGGCGTCGAGCGAAAACGGCGCGTCACGCGCAACCCTTGCCCGTCGCGTGATTACGTTCACGACACCGTTCATCGCGTCCGCGCCCCAGATTGCGGAGGCCGGCCCGCGAATCACCTCGATCCGCTCGACCGAGAACGGGTCGACCATATTGAGTTCGAGCGTGCTCCGGCCCCGGAAACGGTCGCCGTCGATCGCGAGCATCGAACGCTGCGTGTTGGAATTGAACCCGCGCATGACGATCTGCCCGCCGAGGCCGCCGGTTCGCGCGTATTCGACACCCGGCAAAGCGCCCAAGGCTTCCTGTATCCCGCCGGCGGCACCCTGCGACTGCATGTCTTCTTTGGTAATCACGCTGATCGCGCGCGGCGAATCCTCGTTCTGCAAGGCCGACTTCGTCGTCGACACGAAGATTTCGCCGAGCGTCACATCGCGCTCGGCAGTCTGCGCGCCGGCGGCGAGCGGGAACGCCGAAGCGAGCAACAAAACAACTCTGGAGAGCTTCAAAACGCTTTCCACGCGATTTTTTCCGCCGCGCTCCGCCCCGGCGTTCATCGCATCATGCAAGATTTCACATCGATCCATGACTCTTCCCCAATTCATCCCTCGATAAAAAAAGTTCTCGACGCCCGCCGGACGGGATGCCCGACATGTTGAAAAGCGTCGGATCGACGGCGTTTTCATCCGTCGCTTCAAGGCTCTTGTGCCGGGGTGAGATTATAAGAAAATAAATCTCATTTAGTCAATGGGAACTATTATTATTTATATTCATGGATCGGATAAGCTCTGGCAAACATCTTTACGCATCCATTTGACCGAATGAGAACCCCTCAGCAGAGCAACGCGGCATAGATCCCCCAACTTTCCCCCTGATAAGGGGGAAATGAAGGGGGTTGCTGGCGTTTCGGCAAGCGTCGGCGCGTTTTCATGGCTTCCAACCCGCCTTTATCACATCATTCATACGCCTGCGGAATCGTTGGGCTTCGTTCCGCAGCGTGCATAGGTTGGGGTGAGCGCAGCGATGCCCAACGTTCCCCAGCGTGTATAGGTTGGGGTGATTCAGGAGACAGGAGACAGAGGTCGGGAGACGGAGAAGTTAGCGGCGGCTTCGCCGCCAGAGAAAAATCCACGAGGCGGGCAAGATGCCCACACTCCCAGCGTG
>JAISDL010000018.1 GCA_031264825.1 Accumulibacter sp.
CGGAGCGCGACAACGAGGTCGCCGCGCTCGTCTGCCGGGGCGGCCTCATCGACCGCGCCGGGTCGCTTTACCTCGACGCATTGGACTCGCGGCTGCTTTTCATCGCGGATACCGACGACACGGCGTGCCTCGCGTCAGCCGAACGCGCTTTCGGCCGCATCCGCTGCGAAAAGGAAACGGCGCAGATCGACGCGGACGATACCGTCGCGCGCAAGGCGATCGAATGGTTCCAGAGCGTCAGGGATCAGGGATCAGGAATCAGATGAAAACCGATCGGTGTTTCAACGATCTTTCTCCGGCGGCGAAGCCGCCGCACACTGATCTGATTCCTGATTCCTGACATCTGATACCTGAAAGTCAAACGCTTGAAAACATTTCCTCGCGCGCCGCTCTGCCGATCGCGACGATCCCCGGATGTTTCGACCGCCGCTCGGTCGTGATCGCGTAGATTTGTTCGACGACGTCTTCGACGCGCCCGATTTCGACGACTTTATATTGTTCGCACACGTGTTTGCGTATCGTCGTCGGCGCGACGAAAAGCCCCGCGCCGGCGCGTCCGAAAGCCTTCATCAGCGCGCTGTCGTCGAATTCGGCGATGATCCGGGGGCGCACACTTTGCGCGTCGAGCCATTCCAGGAGCTTCGGTCGGATCGCCATGTCTTCTCCGGGGAGCAAGAAGGGCGCATTGTTAAGCGACTGCGGGAAGTTTTCTGAAAACTCTTCGGCGAAACCCGGCGCGCCGAAGACCGTCAGAACGCTTTCGCCGAGCAAATGGCTGAATCCGCGCACGTTCAAATTCGACTGCATCGGCCGGTCGGCGATGATCATGTCGAGGCGCTGGACCGCGAGTTCGCCCAAGAGCGACGCCAGACGCCCTTCGCGGCAGATCAGGCGGACTTCTTCTTCGAGTCGGAAAACCGGTTCGATCAGGTGGTGGGCGACGGATTTCGACACGGAATCCGCGATGCCTATCCGAAAAAACAGGGTTTTCTTCGTCTTGTGGTTGTGCAGAACGTCGAGCAGTTCGTCACCGAGGTTGAAGATCGTTTTGGCGTAACCCAGGATGCTCCGTCCGGCTTCGGTCAACTCGCGGTTCCGCCCCAGGGGACGAAAGAGTTCGACGCCGAGCCTGCCTTCGAATTCGCTGAGCTGCCCGCTGATCGCTTGCGGCGTCAAGTGCAGATGCTCGGCGGCGCGGGCGATGCTCCCCATCTCGGCGACGACCCAGAAGTAGCGTAAATGCTTGAAATTTATGGAATTCATGATCTTTTTTCAAAAATGTTCCGCGTGTTTTGACGCCTGACGCCAATAAAATCGTTTTTTTCGATGCTTTTGGTCATTATATTCGACTTGTTGGATATATTTCGTGGCTTTACCATTCTTTGGAATCGAATGCCGTCGTGTCGAACGGGTTGCCGGATTACGCTCGACCGACCTTCGATCGACGGAAAACAGTGCAAAAAACAATAACGGCTCCCATCGAGTTTGCCCATGCGCAAGGGAATTTTTGCGACGCTGCCAAGGACGGCTTCCCCCGCCCATGCCGTGCCGTGTCCGTGGCGTGGGAACCGGAACAAGAGATTTCACGCGCTTTTCTCAAAAACGAGACGAACGGCGCAAAAAACATTACACTTCCATAGATACGACGCTTCAACCCGGAACATAAGGTCAGAAAAAACGCACGTTCAAAAAACGCCGCGCCTAGATTCGGCAATCCTTAAATCCAGAGGGAATTGGTATGCACGATAAAGAAGCTCACGCAAAGCAACTTGAAGAACTCGTTTCCGAGTTCAACACCCATCTCGAAAGAGGCTTGACCCAGGACGACGCGCGCGCGCGCCTGGAAAGCGACGGTCCAAACGAGCTGAGCGAACGTCCGAGGCCGGGGTTTCTCGCGCTTTTGTGGAACCAGTTCAATAACTATCTCGTCATCATCCTCATCGTCGCGGCGGGAATCTCGCTCGCGCTCGGCGAATACATCGATTCGATCGCCATCCTGTTCATCATCGTCCTGAACTCCGTCGTCGGCGTCATCCAGGAATCGAAGGCCGAGCAAGCGCTCGAAGCCCTCAAGAAGATGTCCGCACCGAGCGCGCAGGTTCTGCGCGACGGGCAGCAGATCTCGATTCCCGGACGCGAACTCGTCCCCGGCGACATCGTCCTGCTCGAAGCCGGAAACTACGTCCCCGCCGACTTGCGCCTGATCGAGAGCATCAACCTGAAGATTGAGGAAGCGTCGCTGACCGGCGAATCGGTCCCGGTCGAAAAGGCCGCGAACGTCGTCCTCGACGCCGATATTCCCTTGGGCGACCGAAAAAACACCGCGTTCATGGGAACGCTGATCACCTACGGGCGCGGCCAGGGCCTCGTCACCGGAACCGGCATGTCGACGCAGATCGGCCTGATCGCCGAGATGATCCAGTCCTTCGAAGCCGAAGACACGCCGCTACAGAAAAAACTCGAATACCTGGGCAAAGTCCTCGGAACGGCGTGCCTCGCCATTTGCGGCCTCGTCTTCATCTACGGACTCTTCCGCGACACGCATCTTTCGAGCGCCTTCGAAATCGGTTTCATGCACTATCTCGAAAGCGAGAAAAAAGACATCATCAGTCTCTTCATGACAGCGGTCAGCCTTGCGATCGCGGCGGTTCCCGAAGGTCTCCCGGCGATCGTCACGATCTGCCTCGCCCTCGGAATGCAGCGGATGATCCGCCATAACGCCCTGATCCGCAAACTCCCGGCCGTCGAAACGCTCGGCTGCGCGACCGTGATCTGCTCGGACAAGACGGGCACCCTGACGCAAAACGAAATGACGGTCGTCCAGGGCTGGGCCGGCGGAAAAAGATTCCGCGTCACCGGCGAAGGCTACGCCCCGGTCGGTGAATTCTTCGTGGGAGAAGCGCCTTTCGACACGGCGAACGACCCCGACGCTTCCCTGTTGCTGACGGGTTCGCTCGTTTGCAACGACGCAAAACTCGTCGAAAAGACCGACGACGAGACCGGAAGAAAATTCTGGCGGATCATCGGCGACCCGACTGAGGGTGCGATGGTCGTCGCCGCCGCGAAGGGCATGTACTGGCAAAACGACTTCGAAGTCCAGCTTCCCCGGGTTCAGGAAATCCCCTTCGATTCCGACAGAAAACGGATGACGACGATCCACCACGTCAAAGGGACAGCGCACGCGCTCTTCGCCGAAACGCCGACGCCGGTCGTCGCCTTCGTCAAGGGCGCACCCGACGTCATCCTCGACCTGTGCAAAAAGCAGCGCGTCGACGGCAAACTCGTCGACCTCGACGACGATGCGCGCGCCGCGATCCTCGAACAGAACCACGACATGGCGTCCAGCGCGCTTCGCGTGCTCGCGGTCTCGTATCGGCCGCTCCCCGACCTCATCGACCAGCCGACGCCCGAAAACGTCGAAAAAGACCTCGTCTTCATCGGCCTCGTCGGGATGATCGACCCACCGCGCCCCGAAGTCATCGAAGCCTTGAAAATCGCGCGCGGCGCCGGACTCAAAAGCGTCATGGTCACCGGCGACTACAAGGACACCGCCGAAGCCATCGCGCGCGACATCGGCCTCTTGACGCCCAACGGCCTGGTCCTGACCGGGCCGGAAATCGAAGTTCTCACCGACGCGGAACTCGCCGCGAAAGCCCCTCAACTCGAAGTGTGCTGCCGCGTCTCGCCGCAACACAAGACGCGCATCGTCGACGCGATGAAGGCCAACAACCACGTCGTCGCCATGACGGGGGACGGCGTCAACGACGCCCCGGCGCTCAAGCGCGCGAATATCGGCGTCGCGATGGGCGTCACGGGAACCGACGTCGCCAAGCAGACCGCCGACATGGTTCTGACCGACGACAACTTCGCCAGCATCGTTTCCGCCATCGAGCAGGGCAGGATCATCTACTCGAATATCCGGAAATTCGTCTACTTCCTGCTCGCGTGCAACATCGGCGAAATCCTGATCATCTTCTGCGCGATGCTCCTCGGAATGCCGATTCCGCTCCTGCCGGTCCAGCTTCTGTGGCTCAACCTCGTCAGCGACGGCGCGCCCGCGCTCGCGCTCGGCCTCGAACAGGGTGACAGCGACATCATGAAGGAACCGCCGCGCTCGCCTCTCGAACCCGTCATCAACAAAGACATGGCGATCGGAATCTCCGTCGTCGGCATCGTCGACGCTGTGGCCGTTCTCACGGTCTTCTCGATCGCCCTTGCCCGTTACCCCGGCCATCTCGCGGTCGCGCAAACGATCGCCTTCACCACGCTCTGCTGTTCCGAGTTGCTCCGCGCGTTTGCCTCGCGTTCCGAATATCACAGCATCTTCACGATCGGCTTTTTCAGCAACCGCTGGATCGTCTGGGCCGTCGGCGCCTCGTTCCTCTTGGTGCTGATGGTCGTCTACATCCCCTTCCTGAGGCCGTTTTTCGACACCGTCCCCCTCTCGCTCGCCGACTGGGCGTTGATGCTGCCGTTCTGCTTCGCCTCGCCTGTGGCGATGGAATTGCTCAAATTCCTGTTCAGGATGCACAGAGGAATCACGTCGAAATAAGCCTGCCTTTCTCCTTCTCTCTCCTCCCCCGAAACGCCGCATTCGATGCCGGCGCGTCGGGGGTTTTTCTTTTTGGGGTTTGCGTGGAATAGTTTGCCCGCGCCTCGGTGGAAGCGATCTTCGTCCCCGCGCGCGCAGAGCGAACCTCTCTCGCGTATCCTCTCTGGCTGGTCAGGCGTCGATGTGGGAGAATTGGCAAGGTATTCCAATATGCGAGAAATCGTGACCTCCCTGAAAGCGGAAAACGGATGGACGTCATACGTCGAGCACGAGGCGCAGAAACTCAATGCGTGGGCGGATGACCTCAAACTCGCCATTGAGCGGGATATCAAGAAGATTGACCGCGAGATCAAGGAAGTGCGGCGTACCGCCGCGATCTCTCCGGCGCTCGAAGAAAGATAGACGCAAGACATTCTACTGAAAACCAAGTCTCCTGCTCAAAGAAAGAAGCTGCCGAATGAACACACAAAAAATCGAACTCTCCGTCGCGGGGCGTTCTTTCGAGGACTTGAAGCGGATCAACGCCCATGGCGCGGAATACTGGAGCGCGCGCGGCTTGCAGCCTTTGCTGGGCTACAGTCAGTGGCGGCGCTTCGAGCAGGCCATCGATCGTGCGATAACTTCTTGTAAACATTCAGAAAATCCGCCAGAAAACCATTTTGCCGGCGTCGGCAAAATGGTCGGCATCGGGTCAGGAAGTAGCCGGACAGTAGATGACTATCACCTTTCTCGCTTTGCCTGTTACCTGATTGCCCAGAATGCCGACCCGCGCAAACCTGAGATTGCGCGGGCGCAAAAGTATTTTGCCATTCAGACCCGCAGACAGGAACTGAGCGATCAAGCGGCTACGGACAGGGAGCGGCTGGAACTGCGTAGGCAGACGTCAGAGGAATTCAAGGCATTGTCCGGCGCGGCACAGCAAGCGGGAGTGCAAAACCAGATGTTCGGTGTGTTCCACGATGCCGGTTACAAAGGATTGTATGGCGGTCTGGGGCGCGACGCCATCAAGCAAAAGAAGGCGATTCCAGAAAAGGACAACCTTCTGGATCGCATGAACGCGACAGAATTGGCGGCAAACCAGTTTCGCATGACGCAGACGCGCGACAAGCTGGCGCGGGAAAACATTCGCCAGCAGTCGCTTGCCATTCATGCACACGAGCAAGTTGGCCGGGAAGTGCGCGACGCGATCAAACGCATTGGTGGTGAGCTTCCAGAAAACATCTCGGCGGCGGAGCATATCAAACAGGTGGAAAAACGGCTCAAGATCACACCTTCCAGACTGGCGCTGGATGAAAAGGACGCAACGGGATTGCTCGGCGGTGGGCAGGAAGACCAATAAGGCGGCAGGCAGGCGATGACCAAACAAAAACTCGAACTCACCTGGATCGGCAAGGAGAAGCGCCCCAAGCTGGAGCCGCGCATTCTGCTTGAAGACCCGGACAAGTCGTACCACGCCAGGCATCGTGTAACGGATAGCGATATTTTCGACAACCGACTGATCTTCGGGGACAACCTGTTGGCACTGAAAGCCTTGGAACAGGAGTTTTCGGGGCGAGTAAAGTGCGTGTTCATCGACCCGCCGTACAACACGGGCAGTGCGTTTACGCATTACGA
>JAISDL010000072.1 GCA_031264825.1 Accumulibacter sp.
CTCTCCGAAGAGATCACCCGCCGCGTGAAGCTCGTCGAAAGCGCCGTCATCGAATTCCCCGTCGGGGGCGACCTGCCGATCGCGTCCGATCAGGCGGAGTTCGCGCGCGTCATCGACACACTCGTCGAAATCGAAGAACTCGCCAAAAAGATGAGCATCGCCGTATCGCTGACGATCTACGGTCACGCCGATCCTCCCGGCTCGCCCCGGCGCAATTACGAGATCAGCCAATCGAGGGCGCGCACGGTCGCTTCGATGCTCTACGCCAGAGGGTCGAGCATGCCCATTTCGATCTACGGCATGGGTGCGGCGCACCCGAAGGAAGATCGCACCGAGGGACGCGAGTCGGCAAGGGTTCCGCAGTCGGCGCCGTCGATCCCGCGCGACGATCAGGCTAGCCGACGCATAGAATTTCGTATACATTTATCGAGTCCGCCCGCCTTCGACGCGGAACGTGTGTTGTTCCAATAAGCGTGGAACGCGAACACGCCCGCATCGATCCGGCAAGACACCACCGCGTGAGCCGTCCCGTCCAATCAGCATTCCGGTTTTTTATATGATCAGTAAAAAAATATGCATGCTCGGCGCCTTTTCCGTAGGGAAAACGTCGCTCGTGTCGCAGTTCGTACACTCCGTTTTTTCAGACAAATACCTTTCCACGGTCGGCGTCAAAATCAGCAAAAAGGAAGTCGTGATTTCCGGAACGGAAGCCACGCTCCTGCTCTGGGATATGGAGGGCAAAGACGTCTATGTCGACATCAACTCGTCGTATCTGCGCGGCGCGATGGGCTTTTTCGTCGTCGCGGACGGATGTCGCAAGGAGACGCTCGACATCGCGCTGGATTTGCGCGAGCTGGCTTTCAACATTCTGGGCGCTCGCGTTCCGACCCGGCTTCTCATCAACAAGGCCGACGTGACGGAGGAATGGGAAATCACGCGGGAGACTCTTGAAGAACTGCGTGAAAAGCGCGTCGAATTCTTTTGTACCAGCGCAAAAAACGGGCAGAACATCAATCAAGCCTTCGAAAGTCTGGCGGAAGAAATGCTGCGGGAGCAAAACAGTGCCAAATAGCAACGAGCAACTCGCCTACGACATTCTGAGCGCGAGCAACATCGCCATATTGCGTCGCGTCGATTACAAGAAATACGTCTTTTTCGGAGACGTCCCGGATTTTTACAACGACCTCTTTCCGTCCTCGACCGACACTCCCGCGTCGCGCAAAGACGCCTCGGCGATGCTCGACTATTTTGAAGTCGCCTGCACCACGCCTTGGGACTATTCGCCGATGATGGAATTTTTCATCGAAGAGGCCGAAGCCTTCTTCAAGAGTGGAGAACCGGGGGGCGTATCCTCGGGCATCTGGCAGGAAGAGGGCAAGCTCGAAGAGCAGACGGCGCTGATCGCGCGGGCGGTGCGTTTCGGCGACGACCAGTTGATCCTGATCCGCTTGCTGCGCGAAGAATTCATCGACCGCGCGAACATTTTGCGCAAGGCGCGCGTTCAATTGCTCGAAAACAGGAAGATGGCCAAGAACCTCGAACTGTTCAAGGAAAAATCGAAGATCGACGGCTTGACGAAAATCCTGAACAAGACGACCTTCATGGAAATCCTGCTCGACGAAATCAAGAAAGCGCAGACGATCGGCGCCTCGCTCGCCCTGATCATGCTCGATATCGACGATTTCAAGCTCGTCAACGATACCTACGGCCACCTCGTCGGCGACAAGGTGCTCGAATCGCTCGGCGAACTGCTGCTCAACAGCCTGCGGCGGAACGACATCGTCGCGCGCTACGGCGGCGAGGAGTTCGTCATCCTCGTTCCGCGTTCGAGCGAAAAGCAGATGTCGCGCATCTCCGAAAAATTGTGCACAAACATCGCGGATGCGCACATCGCGCAGTTGCCGCTGACCGCCAGCCTGGGCTACACGCTCTTCAAGCCCGAAGAATCTCCGCAGGACTTCATAAACCGCGCGGATCTGGCGATGTACGAAGCCAAGAGAAAAGGGAAAAACCGCGTCTGCTCGCTCCTCTGATTCTTTTTCCATGCTGTCCGCGCCGGAAACCGATGCGGGCGAGAGTCAGCTTTCCCCGCTCGGCCGAATCTCCTGCATGATCGTCGCCGAGATTTCCTCGATCGACTTCAACGACGAATCGAGCCAGTGGATTCCCTGCTGGCGCATCATCTTTTCCGCCTCGCGGATTTCGTAGCGGCAGTTCTCGAGGTCGGCGTAGCGGCTGTTCGGGCGGCGCTCGGTGCGTATCCGCGCGAGGCGGTCGGCCTGGATCGTCAGTCCGAAGAGCTTTTCCTTGTGGCGCGAAAGCGATTTCGGGAAACACTGGCTTTCGAAGTCTTCCGGAATGAGAGGAAAGTTGGCCGCGCGGATTCCGAACTGCATCGCGAGGTAAATGCTCGTCGGCGTCTTTCCGCAGCGCGAGACGCCGACGAGGATTACGTCGGCGTCTTCGAGCCCCTGGTCCGTAATACCATCATCGTGCGAGAGGGTATAATTGATCGCGTTGATGCGGCGTTCGTAATCGGCGTTATTGGTCACGCCGTGCGTCCGGCCGACGGTTTCGCTGCGTTTTATTCCGAGTTCCGCTTCCAGAGGCGCGATGAAAGTATCGAAGAAATTCAGGCAGAGGCTGCCCGTTTGCCCGAGGATCCGGTTGAATTCCTGATTGACGAGCGTGGAAAAAACGATCGGGCGGGCGCCGTCCTGTTCGAAAGTCCTTTGCAGACGGTCACGGCAGTCGTAAGCTTTTTCGAGGGTATCGACAAAAGGCAGGCGAACCATGTTGAAATGGACACCGTTGAATTGCGTCAATAAACTTAAGCCTAGCGTTTCAGCGGTAATTCCGGTACCGTCCGAAATGTAGAAGATTGTGCGTGAAGTCTGCCCAGAAGGTGCCGCCATGATTTTCTCCGGTTGCGAGTCGTAAAAAGCGCACAGAGCGCCTTGAGATAAGTCCCATCGATAACAACTTTACAGGAATTTCATTATGAGCGATTACGTGATCAGTTTTGATCAACTGCGCATGACCGATGTGGAGAGCGTTGGAGGGAAAAACGCCTCGCTGGGTGAGATGATCAGCCAACTGACCAACGCCGGCGTAAGGGTGCCGGGAGGCTTTGCCACGACGGCCAAGGCCTTTCGGGATTTTCTCGAACACGAAAGGCTCGCGGAACGCATCGACGCGGAATTGTCCGCGCTCGACGTAGACAAAGTGACGGACCTCATCGCCTCGGGCGCGAAAATCCGTCAATGGGTTCTTGACACGCCGTTCCCGGAACGCCTGAAGACCGAAATCCGCGAACATTACGAAGCGCTCGCCGCCGCGTCGCCGGAGACCGCATCCTTCGCCGTGCGCTCGTCGGCGACCGCCGAAGACCTCCCCGACGCTTCGTTCGCCGGCCAACAGGAAACCTTCCTCAACATCCACGGCTTCGACAACATCCTCGTCGCGATGAAGGAAGTTTTCGCCTCGCTCTACAACGACCGCGCGATCGCCTACCGGGTACACAAAGGCTTCCGGCACGCCGAAGTCGCGCTCTCGGCCGGCGTCCAGCGCATGGTGCGTTCCGACCGCGGCGCGGCCGGCGTCCTGTTTACGCTCGACACCGAATCGGGCTTCCGCGACGCGGTCTTCGTCACGTCGTCCTACGGCCTGGGTGAAGCCGTCGTCCAGGGTGCCGTCAACCCCGACGAATTCTACGTCCACAAGCCGATGCTCGCGGCGGGTAAAAAAGCGGTCATTTCGCGCAACCTGGGTTCGAAACTCATCAAGATGATTTTCACCGAAGACAGAAGCGCGGGAAAGTCGACGGAGACCGTCGAAGTCCCCGAAGCGGAACGAAACCGCTTCTCGCTCGGCGACGCCGAAATAGAAGAATTGGCGAAATACGCCGTAATCATCGAAAATCACTACCGGCGCCCGATGGATATCGAGTGGGCGAAAGACGGCGACGACGGCAAGCTCTACATCCTCCAGGCGCGTCCCGAGACCGTGAAATCGCGCGACACGCGCGGCAAGGTCGAAAAATTCAAGATCAATGTCTACTCCAAATCGCTCATTTCGGGACGTTCGATCGGCCAGAAGATCGGTATCGGTCCGGTGCGCGTCGTTCACAATCCGTCCGAAATGGATAAAGTCCAGCCCGGCGACGTGCTCGTCGCCGACATGACCGACCCGAATTGGGAACCCGTGATGAAACGCGCTTCGGCGATCGTGACCAACCGCGGCGGGCGCACATGCCACGCGGCGATCATCGCGCGCGAACTCGGCATCCCCGCGATCGTCGGCTGCGGCGACGCGACCGACAAACTTCTCGACGGCGAGACCGTGACCGTCTCGTGCGCCGAGGGCGATACCGGCCACGTATACCGCGGTAAACTCGACTACGAAGTCATCACGCGCGACGTCGACAACTTGCCCGACATCGGCGTCAAGATCATGATGAATGTCGGCAACCCCGAACTCGCGTTCGAACTCTCGCAGATCCCCAATACCGGCGTCGGCCTCGCGCGGCTCGAATTCATCATCAACAACGTGATCGGAATCCACCCGAAGGCGATCCTGCAAATCGGCAGTCTGCCGCCGTCCAAGCGCGAGGAAATTCTGCGCCGCGCGCGCGGCTACGCCGACCCGGTCAGCTTTTTCGTCGACAAGCTCGCCGAGGGCGTCGCCATGATCGCGTCGGCCTTCTGGCCGAAAAAAGTCATCGTCCGGCTTTCCGACTTCAAGTCCAACGAATACCGCAAACTTCTCGGCGGAGAATTTTACGAACCCGAAGAAGAAAATCCGATGCTGGGTTTTCGCGGCGCCTCGCGCTACATCGCTCCCGCCTTCCGCGATTGCTTCGAGCTTGAATGCCGCGCGATGAAAAAAGTGCGCGAAGAAATGGGCCTCTCGAACGTCGAACTCATGGTGCCCTTCGTAAGAACGCTCGAAGAAGGCAAGGGCGTCATCCGCCTCCTCGCGGAAAACGGCTTGAAGCAAGGGGAAAACGCGCTGCGCGTCATCATGATGTGCGAAATCCCCTCGAACGCGCTGCTCGCCGACGCTTTCCTCGACGTATTCGACGGCTTCTCGATCGGCTCGAACGACCTGACGCAGATGACCTTGGGGCTCGACCGCGACTCCGGTCTCGTCGCCGCGTGCTTCGACGAGCGCGACGCGGCGGTCAAGATGCTGCTCTCGATGGCGATCGAGACCGCCAACCGCAAAGGAAAGTACATCGGCATCTGCGGTCAAGGGCCTTCCGACCACCCCGACCTCGCCGAATGGCTGATGGACCAAGGAATCGCCTCGATGTCGCTGAACCCGGACACCGTGATCGACACCTGGCTGCGCCTGAGCACGCACAAGAAGGCGGAAACGCCCTAAAGGACGCGGGACGCCCTTGGGCTTGGGGCGTCCCCGATCTTCCAGATGAAACCCGAAAGCGGAACGGGGCAGGCGCGCGCGACCTCGGCGGAGAAACGTCTCACGCTGGTCGCGCTCGCGATTTTTATACTCGGTCAGGCACTCGCCGCGCTGATCCACTTTACCGCCCCCGAAGTCTGGGACGGCGTCGCCTACGAGATCGTCGACGGCAAGGTCTACGCGGTTCCGGCGTACGAATCCAAGCGCTACCGGCTCGAACTCGAACGCATTGGAGGGAAGGCGGCGATTTTCGCCGACGACTTCAACCGCTGGTTTTCGGGGCTTTGGAAAGGGAAAAAACTCGCCAAGACGGTCTCCCTGCTTTCGATCGTCGCTTCGCTCGCACTCTGGCGACTCGGGAGTCTCGGGCTTTTCACAAGCGACCGGGCGAGCGTTTTTCCCGCCGCGAACAACGGGAAAGCACAAAAAAGCGCCGAGGCCGAGCACCACCCTCACGCGCCGCCTTGACCCGAATTCAATGGAATCGGAGGAATGTTGCGCCGCCTCGAAATGAATGAAAAAGAACTCATTGAACGCGACAAAAATCGCGACATCGGCACGGAGCTTCTTGAAGCCATCCGGCAGATCAATGCGGGAAACTGGTCGCGCAAAACAACCTTCGAACTTCAAGAGGACGGAAGCGTTCTACATCGTGTCGTCACCCCTGACGGTACCATGGAACGCGAAACGCGCATCAGGCTTCGCCGCCGCGTAGGCGAAAACCTATCCACCACGCATAGGTTGGGGTGAGCGCAGCGATGCCCAACGTCTCGCTTGCGCGAAGCGCAAGCCACTTCAGGTATCAGGTATCAGAAAACAGGAACCGCGAAACACGGACACGCGCGAAAAAGCTTTGCAAATACAGACCTTTCGCGTCTTTCGCGCCTTTCGCGGTTGAAATCGGTTTTCATCTGTCTCCTGTTTCCCGTCTCCTGATTCCTGATACGCGCCTGCGGAATCGTTGGGGTTCGCTCCGCTCACCACCAACCTATACCGCCGATTGGGCACGGCACGCCGTGCCCCTACGTGCCGATCTGATCCCTGATTCCTGACATCTGATTCCTGAACCCCCGTCTCCTGATTCCTGATAGGCGTACCCCAAAAAAAACCAGGCCGCGCATCGCGCGGCCTGCAAAGGGGATTCCCCTCATGGGGAAGGGGAAATCCTTGTAAAAGACTTTCTTTTCGGCTTCTCTCCTTCTCGTTTTCAGAAGAAGTAA
>JAISDL010000101.1 GCA_031264825.1 Accumulibacter sp.
TCTGTCTCCTGTCTCCCGTCTCCTGATTCCTGATAAGCGGAATCGTTGGGCTTCGTTCCTCAGCCCAACGATCATGGCGCGAATCGGCGCCACCCCGTATAATGAAACATTGCCAGTGATTCACCGACCTCCGAGTTAGAGGCACCAAGGGGGGTGCTTGGCCGAGGGGGCGGGTCACAGGCATTTGCTCTTTGCGTAAGTCATCGCGGCGTCATTGTCGGCGATGATTTTTTGCGCCCAAATCACGGGTTGTTTCACGCTAACCTATACCGCCTCTTCCCGGTCGGTTTTCTTCTGATCCCTGATCCCTGATCCCTGCCGGAGTATAATCCTTCCGATCTCATCCGGAGCGTGCCATGCCCCGCAAGAAGCTTCCCATCGGCATTCAGACTTTCGCCAAAATCCGTGAAGCGGACTACTATTACGTCGATAAAACACCTTTTGCCCTGAAACTCATCGACGAGGGCACGGTTTATTTTCTCTCGCGTCCTCGACGTTTTGGCAAGAGCCTTTTCCTCGATACGCTCGCGGAACTCTTCGCGGGCAACGAGCCGCTGTTCCGGGGGCTGTATTGTCACGACAAATGGGATTGGGAAAAGAAACACCCGATCGTTCGCATCAGCTTTGCCGAAGGTGTCATGGAAAGCCGCGCGGGCTTGGACGCGCGGATCGGGAACATCCTGGCCGAAAACGAGCGTCGCCTGGGCGTGCCGGAGGGCAAAGGCGGGATTCCCGACCGCTTCATTGCCTTGATTCAGGCGGCGGAAGCGCGCTTTGGTCAGCGCGTCGTCGTTCTCGTCGATGAATACGACAAACCGATCCTCGACAACCTGGGCACGCCCGACCTGGCGCGCGCGATGCGCGACGGGCTACGAAACCTCTATTCGGTGATCAAGGGGCAGGACGCGCACATCCAATTCGCCTTTTTGACCGGCGTCTCCAAGTTCAGCAAGGTGAACATCTTCTCCGGCCTCAACAACCTGACCGACATCACGCTCGACGCCGGGTATTCCGACATCTGCGGCTACACCGAAGCCGATGTCGACTCCGTTTTCGCGCCCGAACTCGATGGTCTCGACCGTGACACGATCCGGCATTGGTACAACGGCTACAACTGGCGAGGGAAAACGGTCTACAACCCCTTCGATTTATTGTTGCTGTTTCAGAAGCGCGAATTTCGTCCTTTCTGGTTCGAGACGGGCACGCCGACCTTCCTCGTCGACCTCCTCACCGAGCGCAAGGTCTATCTGCCCGCGCTCCTCGAAATGGAAAGCTCGGCTGAATTGATTTCCGCGTTTGAAGTCGGCGATATTTCCACCGAAGCGCTGATGTTCCAGTCCGGCTACCTCACCATCGCCAAAGAAGAGAACCTCGGAGGCAACCTCCGGTTCACGCTGACTTATCCCAACCGTGAAGTCCGTAGTGCCTTGACCGGAAACATCCTCGGGCGCTGGGTCGAAAATCCGCAAAATGCCGTGCAAAGCAGATTCGCCTTGTACAAGGCGCTGGAAATCAACGACTTCGACCGCATCCGGGAAATCTTTTTCTCCCTCTACGCCGGCATCCCCGCCGACTGGTTTCGCAAGAACGACATCGACCGTTTCGAGGGTTACTACGCGAGCGTGTTCTACGCGTCCTTCGCCGCGCTGGGACTCGACATCGTCCCGGAAGACGTAAGCCGTCAGGGTCGGCTCGACATGACGGTCAAATTCAACGGGCAGATTTATCTCTTCGAGTTCAAGGTCGTGGAAGACGAAGCCGAGGGGAAAGCCTTGCAGCAGATCAAGGCGAGACGCTACGCCGACAAATACCGCGCGCTCGATCGGCCCATCCATTTGATCGGTGTCGAGTTCAGCAAAAAAGAACGCAATGTGACGGGCTTTGAAGTCGAGGCGGGCTGATTCCATTTCCAGTCCATCCCTTCCATCGTCGACTTCGCCTTGCCGTACTACCTGTACTGTCTGCGGCTCGTCTTCTCGGTATGAATGAACTGGAAAAGGAATGAATCTCCGGTCGGAGATATGAGAACTCGCGCGGCCCCGGCGCCGTCTTTGTAACTTCTTTGTAGTCCTCTGTTTGAATAATCCTGGTTATGTGGATTAGTATTGCTTTTTTTCAATTATCGAAAAGCCGCCATGAACGCCCCGACCTCGCCGCTTGAACAACTGAGCGCCTTCCTTTTGCGTGCGGAAAAAATTCTCGAGCGGATCGAGCCGCTTCTTCCGCCGGCCTCGCAAATTCCCGACTGGGACGCGGCGATCGCTTTCCGGTGGCGAAAGCACGGGAACGTCGGCTATCTGTTGACGGTCCCGAATCCTTCGACGATCCGCCTCAGCGATCTGCACGACATCGACGAGCAGAAAAAAAGGATCGACTCGAATACGCGCCAGTTCGTCAGGAAGCAGCCCGCGAACAACGCGCTGCTCACCGGTGCGCGCGGCTCGGGTAAAAGCTCCCTGATCAAGGCGCTGCTCAACGAATACGCGCCCAAGGGTCTGCGCGTCATCGAAGTCGACAAGAACGACCTCGTCGACCTGCCCGACATCGTCGAACTCATCGCGCACCGTCCCGAACGCTTCATCCTTTTTTGCGACGACCTCTCGTTCGACACGGGCGACGCCACGTACAAGGCGCTGAAAGTCGTCCTCGACGGGTCGCTTTCCTCGACGCCCGAAAACGTCCTGATCTACGCCACATCGAACCGCCGCCACCTGATGCCCGAATATTTCGACGAAAACCTCGAAAGCCGCCACGTCGACGGTGAAATACACCCCGGCGAAGCGATCGAGGAAAAAATCTCGCTCTCGGAGCGTTTCGGGATCTGGCTGTCGTTCTATCCTTTCGACCAGGACGCCTACCTCAACATCGTCGCACACTGGCTCAAACATTTCGGCTGCGAAGAATACGACGCGCCCGACGCCGAGCGCGAGGCGCTCAACTGGTCGCTGATGCGCGGTTCGCGCAGCGGCCGCGTCGCGTGGCAGTTCGCCAAGGACTGGGCGGGGTCGCGCCGCAAACGCCGAAAATGAGCGTTGAAGTCGCGGCGGGCGTCCTGCTCCGCGGCGACGGCGACGCGCGCGAATACCTCCTGGCGCGGCGCCCCGAGGGGAAGGTTTATGCCGGCTACTGGGAGTTTCCGGGCGGCAAACTCGAAGCCGGCGAGACGCACGAAGACGCGCTCCGGCGTGAACTCCTCGAAGAACTCGGAATCGTCGTCGGCGCCGTTTGTCCGTGGCTCCGCCGGGAATTCGTCTACCCGCACGCAAAGGTGCGTTTACAGTTTTTCCGCGTCACCGATTGGGAAGGAGAAGTCACGGCGATCGAGCACAGCGCGCTGTCGTGGAACTCTCTTTTCGTCCCGCCTCGCGTTGCGCCGCTCCTGCCGGCCAACGCGCCGATCGTCCGCGCGCTCGCGCTTCCCGAATTTGCGACAGCGGCGCCGAGAAGCATACCGGCAAAATCGGAATAGAATTGGAATCCAAGTCACCGTACCGTCTCACGGGAGTAAGCCTCATGCAACGCATCGATCGAAAAACGCCGCTCCGCCGTCTCCTCCTCCTCGTCGCTCTGCTCCCCGCCGCGCTACCGCTCATGGCGGAGGAATTGACCTACCTGCACTTCAGAGCGAATGAATCCGGCTCGGTTTCGGTTCGCTTCGAAGGCCACCGTGACGGAAAAGACGAGGACTCGGCGTGTCTCATGCAAAATGGCGAGCGCCGCGACTTCGTGTTCGAAGGCGCCATTCCGGCGTGCTCGATCGCCAGCTACGCGATCGCGCACTGGAATAAAGACAATGTTTCCGCTTGCGATAAAACGAACGGCGATCTCATCATCTTCGACCAAAGGAGCGGCGTCCCGATCTGTTTGCTCAAAAGCAGCGACGAGAAAAAAGACGACGTCTCCGGCTATCTGAAACAAAACGACGAACTCCTCGTCTTCGATAAGGCCGAGGATTTCGACGCGGACGGCATCGCGAAGGTCAGGCAAGGGGGGCTTTACGGCTTTCTGGACCGCCAGGGAAACTTCTTGGCAACGCCGCGTTTCGACGATGCGGGGTATTTCTGGTACGGTCTCGCCGAGGTCAAGGTCGGTGAGAAATGGGGCTACATCGACAAAACCGGCGCCTTGGTCATCCCCGCGCGCTTCGAAGACACGGGCGCCTTCGCCGCCAACGGCCTCGCCGCCGCGCGCGAGAAGGGGAAGTGGGGCTACATCGACCGAAAAGGGGAATGGGTGATTCCCCCCGCGTTCAACGAAGCCTTCCGCTTCTCCGAAAACGGCACCGCGCGCGTCAGGGACTACCCCATCGCCTGGGGAGCGCAACGCATTCGATGGAGAATCCTCGACGCGAAGGGAAAGACGCTCAAACTTCTGTACGACACCCCGAAACCCCTCTTCCAGGGAAAGGTCATGCTTTTGAACGACCGGACGCGGCAAAAATTTCTGAGCCAGATTCTCGTAAACGACCAGAGAAAAATCATCCCGCTTGCGCCTTACCGGATCGCTCCTCAGTGGTCCGAGCGAGGAAATCTTCTCCGTCTCGTCGGGGAGGAAGAGGACGCTCAAGAGCGTCTCCTGACCGCCGACGGCCGGATTCTCGTCCCGCCCGAAGGGGATTTTCTGGGGCATGAGGGAGACTTCCTGGTCTACGGGTCGGGGTCGGGCAAGAATTGGAACTTCACGCTTCTCGACAAGAACGGGAAACTCATCGCCCGAATCGCGAGCGACTCGGGTAGCATCCGCCACCTTCGAGAAGACTGGCTTTCCTACCGACGGAACGGCAAGTACGGCCTCGTTCATTCGAGCGGCAGAATCCTCAAAGCCGAATTCGACGGTATTTACCCGTTTGAAAACGGCTTTGCGCGCGCCGTTCTGAACGGCGTCTTCTGCTATCTCGACGCGACGGGAAAAATTGCTTTCAAGACGCAAAGGAAGGCGACCGACGGCGGATTCGGCGACTTCATGAAAGCGGGGCTGGTACGCTTTAAAGAAAACGACAAATACGGCCTCATGAACGCGAAGGGCGAGGTCGTCGTCTCGCCGCGCTACGTGTTCCCGCCCGTGGAGATCATGGACATGGTCGCCGGGGAGGTCAAGCGTGACGAGGGCTATGGACTCGTCGACGCCAAGGGCGTCGAGGTGATCGCGCCGCGATTCAGGCATATAGATCATCACAACGCCAATTTCGCTTTCTTCATGGAAAAAGGAAGCGACTCGCTCAGGGGCGTGATCGGGCGTGGCGGAAGGATCCTCTCGGAAGCGCGTTTCAGCGCGACCTACCCTTTGAGCGAGGATTACCTCCAGGTCGAGCTTAAAGGAGGCTTCGCGGGGATCATGGACAAGCAGGGACGAATCCTCATCGAGCCGCGCTATTGGAGGCTCACCGCGCCCGACGCGCTGGGCCTCGTGCGCTTCGAATCTCCCAAATCCTACGGAAAAGGCGTACTCGACCTGAAAGGGGAAACGCGGATCGAACTCCAATTCAAGGATCTCGGCCCCTTCACGGCCAACGGACTTGCGCGCGCGCAAGCGCACAAGGAAGAAAAGTATGCGGACGGCAGAACATACAGGGTCGAAGGAAAATGGGGGTATATCGACGTCAAGGGACAATGGGCGATCGCGCCGCGTTTCGAAGAAGCGGAGGATTTTTCCAAAAACGGATTGGCATGGGTCGCGTCGCGCGAGGATAAAAGCCAAACCACGTGGAGATCGCAGATCGACGCCAAGGGAGAACAGGTCTTTCCGCGTATCCGGCCTTTCAAGGGTGAAAACGGTCGCTACGGTTTTGTAGACGCGCAAGGCAAGATCGTCCAGGAAGCCCGGTTTTCCGAAATCCGCGGCTTCTACGACAACGGCTTGGGCGTCGTGAAACACGAGGGCCGATGGGCCTTCATCGACCCTTCGGGCAAACTTCTGACCGATTTCCTCTACGGCGCGCCCCAAATCTACGAACACGGCGGAAAGACCTTCACCGTCGCGTCCTTCCCCGACCCCGCCATGCCGATCGAGGCGCAAGGCTTCGTAAACGACAAGGGCACGCTCGTCGCGTATGCGCGCGTCGCCCCGGAACCGATCGGGCCTTATCTCAAGGTGGGAAACGCGAAAGGACAATGGGGCCTCGTCGATCGTTCCGGCGCACCCGTCGTCCCCATCGCGTTTGAAGACATCCGCTATTACAGCGCGTCGAGGGATTTGTTCCTTGCCAGATCCGGCGGACGTTCCGGCTACCTCGACGCGAAGGGCAAATGGGTCGTC
>JAISDL010000153.1 GCA_031264825.1 Accumulibacter sp.
CTTCTGGTCTTCCCGGATATGCGACCCGTATGTTTGTTGATAAAATTTTAATTCCTGTCAAGGAGAAATGAGATGCCGAGCATTGCCGAATACCTGAAATACGCCAACCTGCAAATGGCTGCCGAGGCCCTGTTCGGATTTGATGCCAACATTACTCCGAATATGACCCCGGGGGCGCCAGCGGGGAACAACGAGCGCGCATAGGTTGGGCTGAGCGTAGCGATGCCCAACGATTCCGCAGGCGCATCCCGGCGGTATAGGTTGGGCTGAGGAACGAAGCCCAACGATTCCGTTTGCGTGTGAATGATGGAAAGGACGACAGGAATCAGGTGAAAACCGATTTCGACCGCGAAAGGCGCGAAAGACGCGAAAAGCGAGGTGTTTGCATAAATTTTCGCGCGTGTCCGTGTTTCGCGGTTCTTGTCTTCTGATCCCTGATCCCTGATAAAGCGCGCAGTGCCCCGCCGGAGGTGCGCTGGATATACCTTTGCGGTCATTTATCCGCCGCTGTGTTGGGCATCGCTGCGCTCACCCCAACCTATGCTTGGGGGGCTTTCGTCACTCCGGCGGCGAAGCCGCCCCTAACTGATCTGATTCCTGTCTCCTGATCCCTGATACCTGTTTTCAGAGGACGTAGCGCGACAGATCTTCGTTTTCCGCGAGTGTAGCGAGGCGTTCGTTGACGTAGAGTGTGTCGATCTCGATTTCCTTGACGTCGTCGGAGCCGGCGCGGAACGCGATTTCTTCGAGCAGGCGTTCCATGACCGTGTATAGGCGGCGCGCGCCGATATTCTCGGTGCTCTCGTTGACCGCCCACGCGATTTCGGCGAGCCGCCGGATGCCGTCGGGCGTAAAGGAGAGCGTCACGCCCTCGGTTGCCATCAGCGCTTCGTACTGCGCCGTCAGGCACGCGTCGGTCTGCGTGAGGATGCGTTCAAAGTCCGCGGCCGAGAGCGAATCGAGTTCGACGCGAATCGGGAATCGCCCCTGGAGTTCGGGAATCAGGTCCGACGGCTTCGCCAGATGGAAGGCGCCGCTCGCGATGAAGAGAATATGGTCGGTGCGTATCATTCCGTATTTCGTCGACACGGTCGTTCCTTCGACGAGCGGCAAAAGGTCGCGCTGGACGCCCTGGCGTGAAACGTCCGCGCCCTGGACTTCGCTGCGCGACGTGATCTTGTCGATCTCGTCGAGAAAGACGATGCCGTTTTGCTCGACGTTATAGACGGCGTCGAACTTGATCTCTTCGTCGTTGATGAGTTTCCCGGCTTCTTCGTCGATCAGGAGCTTCCGGGCTTCGACGATCTTGAGCTTGCGCGGTTTTTTCTGCGTGTTGCTCATGTTCTGGAGCATCCCCTGGATTTGCGAAGTGAATTCTTCCATCCCGGGAGGCGCGAAAATCTCGGCGTGCATCGAGACGCTGCTGACCTCGATTTCGATCTCCTTGTCGTCGAAGTCGCCCTCGCGGAGCTTTTTACGGAATTTCTGGCGCGTTCCGTTTTCGTCGTGCTCGGGCGCGTCGCTGTTGAAAAACTTTCCTCGCGCCGGCGGGAGAAGCGCGTCGAGCAGTCTTTCCTCCGCCGCGTCTTCCGCGCGCGCGCGGACGGCTTTTTTTGCGTACTCGTGTCCATTCTTGACGGCGACTTCGACGAGGTCGCGGATGATCGTCTCGACATCGCGCCCGACGTAGCCGACTTCGGTGAACTTTGTCGCTTCGACCTTGATGAAAGGCGCGTTGGCCAAGCGCGCGAGCCGCCGCGCGATTTCGGTCTTGCCGACGCCGGTCGGGCCGATCATCAGGATGTTCTTCGGCGTGATCTCCTGACGCATGGGGTCGGCGACTTGCGCGCGCCGCCAGCGGTTGCGCAGAGCGATCGCGACGGCTTTTTTTGCGTTTCCCTGCCCGACGATATGCTTGTCGAGTTCGAGGACGATTTCCTGCGGAGTCATTTGTACGATCTTTGAAGGCATGGTCGAACGCTGAGCCTTTCGGGTGATGGATTCGATGAAAAAAAATTATTCTTCGCTTTGTCTGGGGAATGCACTCGACACCGGGTCAATGTTGCCCAAAGTCCGCTCGAATTCGTCGGTCGAGGCGTTTGAAGCCGGCGTCGCTAAACGAGCGTCTCGATCGTGAAATTGCGGTTCGTGTAAATGCACAGGTCGGCGGCGATTTCCAGCGATTTCCTGACGATTTCGAGCGGGTCGAGGTCGGTATTGGCGAGGAGCGCGCGCGCCGCCGACTGAGCGAACGCTCCGCCCGACCCGATGGCGAGCAGGCCTTCTTCGGGTTCGAGCACGTCGCCGTTTCCCGTGATGATCAGCGAGGATTCCTTGTCGCAAACCGCCAGCATCGCTTCGAGGCGGCGCAGGGCGCGGTCGCTGCGCCAGTCTTTCGCAAGTTCGACCGCGGCGCGCAGAAGATTGCCCTGGTGCTTGTCGAGCTTGGCTTCAAAGCGCTCGAAGAGCGTAAAGGCGTCGGCGGTGCCGCCGGCAAAGCCCGCGAGTATCCTGCTCTGGTAGATGCGCCTGACCTTGCGCGCGCTCGCTTTGACGACGATGTTCCCCAGCGTGACTTGCCCGTCGCCGCCCATGGCGACCTGGGCGCCCCGGCGCACGGACAGAATCGTTGTTCCGTGGTATTGCTCCATGTGTACCTCAAAACCATAAGAGGGAGCGCCCAAAAATTCGGTCTAAGCCTGGGGCGCGGATACTCCATCATACCGTTTTTCGGGGCTCCCGTGCGTCCTTTAGAGGACTGCGCGCGTACATTTTGTTACACACCGACGGAGACGATTCCACTAGACTGCCTGCGTATCACTTGAAACGCGAGGAGTTTCAAATGACATGCCAGCCCCTGCAAAACTACGTGGGAAAACTTGTTCGTCTGAACAGGAGTCTCTTCTCGAAGCTGAAAAACCGCGCGACCCGCCAGGGGCACGCGCTTGAGAACTATTTTCTGGTCACCGCCGTGACCGTCAACGAAAACGTCAAAAAACTCATCTGTTACGGCGCGAATTTTTGCGTGGTTGTAGACGCCGCCGACGTCGTTCTCGTTTGATTCAGAGGACAGAGGCTTATAGGTTAGTGTGAAACAACCCGGGATTTGGGCGCAAAAAATCATCGCCGACAATGACGCCGCGATGAATTACGCAAAGAGCAAATGCCTGTGACCCGCCACCTCGGCCAAGCACCCCCCTTGGTGCCTCTAACTCGGAGGTC
>JAISDL010000160.1 GCA_031264825.1 Accumulibacter sp.
CGGGATGTTAGAATCGGGGCTTGACTTATCGGTCGGTAAACCTCATGGGGTACGAACAGATTGCCGCGGTCGACCTCGGGTCGAACAGCTTCTGCATGCAGATCGGGCGCGTCGTCGACGAGCAGATCTACCCGCTCGACGTGCTCAAGGAGTCGGTCCGCCTGGCTTCGGGGCTGACGCCGGACAAGAACCTCGACGAAGCGGCGCAGGTACGCGCGGTCGAGACCTTGGCGCGCTTTGGCGAGCGCTTGCGCGGTTTTCAGCCCGAAGCCGTGCGCGTCGTCGCGACGAATACTTTCCGCGTGGCGAAAAACGCGAAGGCGTTCATCTCCAGGGCGGAGAAGGCGCTGGGCTTTCCGGTCGAGGTCATCGCGGGCCGCGAGGAAGCGCGCCTGATCTACCTCGGCGCCTTGCAGGCGCTGCCGTCGCCCGAGAGGCGCCTCGTCGTCGACATCGGCGGCGGCTCGACCGAACTGACGATCGGCCGGCAGGCCGAAACCTTCCTGATGGAATCGCTGTTCATGGGTTGCGTCAGCTATTCGTTGCGCTTCTTTCCCGACGGGCGCGTCGATAAGGAGAATTTCAACGAAGCCGAACTCGCCGCGGCGCGCGAAGTCCAGACGATCGCAAAGGCGTTCCGAAAAGCCGGATGGTCGGAAGTCGTCGCGACGTCGGGGACGGCGCACGCGATCGCGATCCTGCTCGAAGAGAACAAGCTCAACCCCGACGGGCGCGACGGCATCAGTGTCGAGGGCCTTGCCAAGTTGAAGGCGCTGATCGTCCGCGCCGGGTCGGCGGGCGACGTCGCGCTTTCGGGGCTTCGCGCGGATCGCGTTCCCGTCTTTCCCGGCGGCATAGCGATCATGCTGGCGATCTTTTCGGAACTCGGCGTCGACCGGATGGTCTATTCCGACGGCGCGCTGCGGCTCGGCGCGCTTTACGACCTGCTCGGGCGGTTTCGACACAAGGATATGCGCGACCTCACGGTCAGCGAATTCATGAAGCGCTACCAGGTCGACGAAGCGCAGGCCCGGCGCGTCGGCGAAACAGCGCTCTCGCTTCTCGACCGACTGATGCGGCACGACGCGCGCGAGTTCGAGGCGTGCGCGCGTTTCCTGCACTGGGCCGCGAGCCTGCATGAAATCGGGATTTCGATCGCGCACAACGGCTTCCACAAGCACGGCGCGTACATCGTGACGTACGCGGATATGCCGGGGTTCTCAAGGAAAGACCAGGAGTATCTTTCGACCCTGATCCTCGGTCAGCGCGGCAAGCTCGAAAAGCTCCCGACGCTCGACGACGCGACGTGGATCGCGCTCTTCTGTCTGCGGATGGCGGTCTTGCTCCACCGTTCGCGCGACGACGCGCCCTTGCCGCTTTTCGACATTCAAATCACCGAAAACGGCTTTTTGGCCGACTTCCAGAAAAGTTGGCTGCGCGCCAATCCGCTGACCGCGGCGACGCTCGAAGAAGAGGCGGTGTTCTGGCAGCGCGTCGGCCGCACGCTGCGGGTCGGGCGCTGACGCGAGCCGGAGCGGACGATGCCCGACATCGAAATAAAAAGCGAAGAGAAGGGCGGGCGCCTCTCCGTCGCGCTTTCGGGCGACTGGACGCTCTCGAAGCTGCTCTCGTCGGACGCGGTCGCCAAAAAGCTGAGCACCCTCCACGCGCAGAACGCCGCGTGGAACCTGGAGGCGGTTTTGCGCCTCGACAGCGCGGGCGCGGACCTTCTCTGGCGCGCGTGGGGGCGCCGCTGGCCCGATTCGCTCACGATTTCCGAAGCGCACCGCGAGGCGATCAAGCGCATCGAAGCCGTCCCGATCGACGATACCGCCGCGCCGCCGCGCGAGCCTTTCCCCATCGTCGTCCTTCTCGGCCACGCGATGCTGACCGCGTACCGGAACCTCGTCGAGATCGTCGCGCTCGTCGGGCAACTCGTTCTCGACGTGGCCTACCTGTTCGCGCATCCGAAGGAAATCCCGTTCCGCGAATTTTCGGCGTCGATCTACAAAAGCGGCGTCATGGCGCTTCCGGTGACGGCGCTCGTCGGCTTTCTGATCGGGATCGTCCTGTCGTTTCTCTCGGCGCTCCAGCTCAAGAATTTCGGCGCGGACACCTACATCGTCAACCTGCTCGGGATCAGCGTCATCCGCGAACTCGGCCCCGTGATCGTCGCCGTCCTCGTCGCGGGCCGGTCGGGGTCGGCGATGACGGCGCAAATCGGCGCGATGCGCGTCACCGAAGAAATCGACGCGCTGGCGATCATGGGCGTTTCGCGTTCGCTGCGGCTCGTTTTGCCGAAAGTCCTCGCACTCTCGGTCACGATGCCCCTCCTCGTCCTGTGGTGCTCGTCCGCGGGAATCTTCGGCGGGATGGTCTCGGCGAACCTCGAAATGGGTCTCTCGTACCACTACTTCATCGAGTCCCTGCCGCGCGCCGTTCCGTTTGCGAACGTCTGGATCGGCCTCGGAAAGGGCTTCTTTTTCGGCGCGCTGATCGCGCTCGTCTCGTGCCATTTCGGACTGAAGATACGCCCGAACACCGAAAGCCTGTCGACGAACACGACGACCGCCGTCGTGACGGCGATCACGACGGTCATCCTCGTCGACGCGCTTTTCGCCATCCTGACGCGCGGCGTCGGTATGCCGGGAGGCGTGTGAAGCGATGAATACGCCCCCGCCGAACGTCGTCGAAGCGCGGAAAGTAAGTACCCGCTTCAAAGACCTCGTCATCCACGAGGGACTCGACCTCGACATCGGCCAAGGGGAGATTTTCGCGCTCGTCGGCGGGTCGGGTAGCGGAAAAACGACGCTGATCCGCGAGATCGTCGGCTTGCAAGTCCCCGACGAAGGGACGATCCGGCTTTTCGGCCAAGCCGTTCTCGACCCCGACCCCGGCGTTCGGAAAAACCTGTGCCGCCGCTTCGGAATGCTCTTCCAGCAGGGCGCGCTTTTTTCGGCGCTCTCGGTATTCGACAACGTCGCCTTCCCGTTGAGAGAGTTGCACGCGCTCGACGAAGCGATGATCCGCGACCTCGTGCTCATGAAACTCGCGATGGTCGGGCTCGAACCGATTCACGGCGCGCTGATGCCGGCAGAACTCTCCGGCGGAATGGTCAAGCGCGCGGCGCTCGCGAGGGCCTTGGCGCTCGAACCCGAACTGCTCGTGCTCGACGAGCCGACGGCGGGACTCGACCCCGACCGCGCCGCAAGTTTCGTCGAACTCATCGGCAGTCTGCAAAAGGACCTCAAATTTACCGTCGTGATGGTCACGCACGACCTGGAAACCCTGAACGCCCTGGCGACGCACGCGGCGGTATTGGCGGACAAACACCTCATCGCAAGCGGCCCCCTCGAAGAAGTCTCGCGTGTCGACCACCCGTTCATCCAGGGGTTTTTTGCGCTGCCGGAAGACAGAGGACAGAAGATAGAAGACTGAGCGCTCGCATCTGAAGACAGAAGACAGAAGACTGACGCTCGCTTCGTGATCTGTTTTCAGTCGTCTGTTGTCGCATGATTTCCTCCCTCTGATTACTGAACCCTGATTACAGTTCTATCTTCTCCTCCATTCCAACGCATGCGTAACGTTGGGCATCGCTACGCTCAGCCCAACCTATGCGGGCTTCGTGATCTGTTTTCAGTATTCAGATGTCGCATGACTTCCTCCCTCTGATTACTGAATACCCTTCTGTCTTCTGTCCTCAGTCCTCTGTCTCCTGTCCTCTGTCTCCTGATCCCTGATCCCCTCCGTGACACGTTCGATTCCCGAGGCGTCGCGTGTGCTGCGAACCTCGGTGAAACCGGCTTCGGCCAAAAGCGCGCGGACGCGCGCGGCCTGGTCGTATCCGTGTTCGATCAGAAGAGACGCGCCGGGATTCAAATGCCTTGTCGCGCCTTCGATCAGTTTGCGAATGCATAAAAGACCGGCGGCACCCGCGACGCCGTCGGTCAGCGCGAGTTGCGGTTCAAAGGGCAGGCCGTTTTCCAGGAGGTGCGGGTCGCCGAACGCGACGTAGGGCGGGTTGGAAACGATCACGTCGAAGCCTTCGCCGTCGAGCGCCGAGAACCAGTCGCTCCGAACGAAGCGCGGCATGACGCCGTGACGCGCGGCGTTGGCGCACGCAATGTCGAGCGCGGCGTCCGAAACGTCGGTCGCCGTCACCTCGGCGTCGGGAAAATACTTCGCCAGCATGATCGCGACGATCCCCGACCCCGTCCCGATGTCGGCGATGCGCGGCCGGCGGATTCCGCGCGCGCGCGCGGCGGCGCGTTCGACGAGCGTCTCGGTTTCGGGTCGCGGGATCAGCACGGCGGGGCTGACGACAAACTCCAGACCGCAAAACCAGGCTGTCCCGACGAGGTAGGCGAGCGGTTCCCCGGCGGCGCGACGTGTCACGAGCGACTCGAAGCGCCGAAGGACTTCATCCGGGAACGCGCGGTCGGGCGACGCGATCAATTCGGCGTGCGTACACCCCGTGGCGTGTTCGAGCAAAAAACGCGCGTCGGCAGGGCCGATCCGTTCGCCCGCGCGACGCTTCAGGTCGCCCGCCTTCCCGCGCGTCGGAATCACGCCGCCGAGTCCCCTGAATTCGCTGAATTCGCTGAATCCGCCGAAAGCGCCGCGAGTTGTTCGGCTTGGTATTCCGACGCGAGCGCGGCGACGAGTTCGTCGAGGTCGCCGTCCATGATCGCGTCGATCCGGTAGAGCGTCAGGTTGATCCGATGGTCGGTCACTCTGCCCTGGGGGAAGTTGTACGTTCGGATGCGTTCGGAACGGTCGCCGCTCCCGATCAGGCTCTTTCGTTCCGACGCGATCTTCGCGCGGCGCTCGCGCGACCTCGCGTCGTCGATGCGCGCCGCGAGCACCGAGAGCGCGCGCGCCTTGTTCTGATGCTGCGAACGTCCGTCCTGACACTCGACGACGATCCCGGTCGGCAAGTGCGTGATTCGCACCGCCGAGTCGGTCTTGTTGATGTGCTGCCCGCCCGCGCCCGACGCGCGGAAGGTATCGATGCGAATGTCGGCGGGGGCGATGCGCACCTCTTCGAGTTTGTCGGCTTCGGGCATCACGGCGACCGTGCAGGCGGACGTGTGGATGCGTCCCTGCGCTTCGGTCTCGGGAACGCGCTGGACGCGGTGTCCGCCGGACTCGAATTTCAGCTTCGAATAAACGTCGTTCCCCGCGACGCGCGCGACGATTTCACGGTAGCCGCCCAACTCCGACTCGCTCGCGGAAACGACTTCGACCGACCAGCGTCGGCGCTCGGCAAAGCGCGCGTACATCCTGAACAGGCTCCCGGCGAAGAGCGCCGATTCGTCGCCGCCCGTCCCCGCGCGGATTTCGAGGAAGACGTTCCGCGCGTCGTCCTCGTCCCTGGGGAGAAGCGCCTTCTGCAACTGGTTTTCGAGCGCGTCGGCGCGCGTCCGCGCGGATTCCGCCTCGTCCTCGGCGAGCGCCTTCAATTCCGGGTCGGCGAGCATCTCGCGCGCCGCGTGAAAGTCCGCCTCGGCTTTGCGCCATTCCCCGTAAAGCGCGACGATCGGCTCGATCTCCGCGTGCTCGCGCGTCCACCCGCGATACCGATCCATGTCGCGCGCCGCATCTTCCCCCGCCAGGGTGCGGTTCAATTCGTCGAGGCGGACGGTGAGATTCTCCAGCGTGTCGCGAAGGCTCTGTTTCATGTTTCAAACTCCCTCGGACAGGGACGAAGCGACGAAAGGGCGGAAGAGGCTTGCGGGGACGTTTCCAGCCGAAGCAAGGTTTTCGACGAATGCAGGTGAAAGAGGTGCGAGACGACCGCGGAGAGATCGCCGCCCTCGGTCTGGCTCAGCGCGCGCGTCGGCGCGTGCAGGAATTTGTTCGTCATTCGACGCGACATCTCTTCGAGCACGTCGGCAGGGGTGACACCTTTTCCGAGGCTTTTGACCGCGCGGTCGATCTCGTGGCGACGCATCCGCTCGACCGAATCGCGCAGCGCGCGTATGACCGGAACGTTCTCGCGCGTTTGCAGCCAGCGCAAAAAAGCCTCCGCGCGTTCGACGATGATCGCCTCAGCCGCCGCCGCCGCCGACTGGCGCGACTCGACCCCCGCTTCGACGATCTTCGCCAAGTCGTCGATCGTATGCAGATAGACGTTTTCGAGGCCGCCGACCTCGCTCTCTATGTCGCGCGGCACCGCAAGGTCGGCCATGAAAAGCGGCCGGTCACCGCGCATCCGCAAAGCGCGCTCGACCATCCCGAGACCGAGGATCGGCAGTTGGCTCGCGGTGCAGGAAACGACGATGTCGAATTCGGCCAGCCGCTCGGCCAACTCTTCGAGACGGATCGCCGAGGCGCCGAAACGCTTCGCCATCGCAAGCCCGCGGTCTATCGTCCGGTTTGCGACGACGATTTCGGCGGGACGCTTCGCCGCAAAGTGTGTCGCGCACAGTTCGATCATTTCGCCCGCGCCGATGAAGAGCACATTCGTACCCTCGATGCGGCCAAAAACCTTTTCGGACAGGCGAACGCTCGCCGCCGCCATCGAAACGACGTTCGCGCCGATCGCCGTCGTCGAGCGAACGTCCTTGGCAACCGAAAACGCGCTCTGAAACAGCTTGTTCAGCGTCGTGCCGAGCGTCCCCGCCTCGCGCGCCATACGCTCGGCCGCCTTCATCTGCCCGAGAATCTGCGGTTCGCCGAGAACCATCGAGTCAAGCCCGCACGCGACGCGAAACACGTGCCGAACCGTCTCGGTCTCCTCAAAAGTATAAAGGTAGGGCGCGACGACTCCGGGGTCGATGCGCCGGTAATGCGTCAGCCATTCGGCGACCGAATGCGGCGCGTCGGCTTCGAAGTAAAGCTCGGAACGATTGCACGTCGACAGAATCGCGGCCTCGAAAACCTGGCCGCCGGACGCGAGATCGGAAAGCGCGCGCGGCGACTCCTCGGTGTGGAAGGCGAGTTGCTCGCGCGCGGCCAGCGGCGCCGTGCGGTGATTGATTCCGAGGGTAAAAAGCGCCATGTTTCAAAAATGATGAAAACGAAAAAGCCGCGAAAAACAGGCGACGATTATATCAGA
>JAISDL010000178.1 GCA_031264825.1 Accumulibacter sp.
GTCTTCCCGAAAACTGCGCCGCAAGAGATGACTACGGTAGACCTTCCCGTTGTAGTTTCGGGTCGTCGTGACGACGTGCGCGGGTCCGGTTCGAGAGGGCATAACGCAATAATAAACCTTCTCTCAACAGAAGTCAACCTATTTAGTGACTACATTTTGCACATAAACCTACCCCGCTACACCCCTCAAACCCTGTCACCACCAGCCTTTCAGGCTGTTTAGGTCGGAAAATCGCGGGGGAACTTCGGGCTAACTTCTCTGTCTCCCGTTTCCTGTCTCCTGTCCTCTGTCTCCTGTTTAGGGCAAAATGCGTCTTTCAGGGTCTTTAAAGGATTCTTTCGATGCCTCGTCCGATCCAGGCGCGTATCGACGCGTCGGCGCTTCGCCATAATTTTGCGCGCGTCAGGGAGTACGCCGGCGCCAAGGCGAAAATCTGGGCCGTCGTCAAGGCCGACGCTTACGGGCACGGCCTGCTCCGTGCCGTGCGCGCGCTCGACGCGCTCGCGGACGGTTTCGCGCTCCTCGACATTCAGGAGGGCGTCGCGCTGCGCGAAGCGGGGGTTCGCCAGCCGATTCTGCTTCTCGAAGGTTTTTTCGAGGCGCGCGACGTTCCGCTGTGCGCGCGTTACGCGCTGACGCCGGCGATTCACTGCGCCGAACAAGTCGAGATGCTCGAAAAGGCGCGCCTCGAAACACCGCTACCGGTCTACCTCAAGCTGAATACCGGGATGAATCGCCTGGGTTTCACGCGGGAAAGCATCGTGCCGGTCAGGGCGCGCCTGCTCGAATCGCATCGTTTGAGCGCGATTACGCTGATGACACATTTCGCCGACGCCGACAACGCGCGGGGGATATACGAACAGTCGGAGCGCTTCCGTGCCTTGCGCGCGCTTTTTCCGGAGAGTTTTGCGGTTTCGACGGCGAATTCGGCCGCGATCCTGCGTTACCCGGGGACGGCGGAAGGCTGGGTTCGCCCCGGGATCGTCCTTTACGGCGCGAGTCCGTTCGAGGACAGGAGTGCTGCGGATTTCGACCTGAAGCCCGTGATGACGCTCACGAGCCGCATCCTCGAAGTGCAGGAACTTGTCTGCGGAGAGCGCGTCGGTTACGGCGGCCTCTTCACCGCCCTAGCGCCGACGCGGGTCGGGGTCGTCGCGTGCGGCTACGCGGACGGCTACCCGCGTCACGCGCCGAACGGAACGCCGATCCTCGTCGCCGGACGCAGGACGGCGACGGTCGGCCGCGTTTCGATGGATATGCTGACGTGCGACCTGACCGGAATCCCCGAAGCCGGGGTCGGCAGCCCGGTGACGCTCTGGGGCGAGGGACTTCCCGCCGACGAGGTCGCCGCGTCGGCGGGAACGGTCGCGTACGAATTGTTCTGCGCGTTGGCGCGGCGCGTTCCGGTCGTCGAGTCCTGAAGATGGCGAAGGCGAAAACGCTCTACGCCTGCACCGAGTGCGGCGACGTATCGAGCCGCTGGCAGGGACGCTGTCCGGCGTGCGGCGCGTGGAATACGCTCGTCGAGACGAGCGCCCCAGCGGCGCCGCAAAGCGCCAACCGCTTTGCGGCTCTGGCCGGGACGGCGCACGTCCAGCCACTTTCGGAAATCGAGGCGCGCGAGGAAGATCGCCTGCCGACGCGGATCGACGAATTCGACCGCGCGCTCGGCGGCGGCCTCGTCGCGGGCGGCGTCGTCCTGCTCGGCGGCGACCCCGGAATCGGCAAGAGCACCCTGCTCTTGCAGGCGCTGACGGGGCTTTCGGGAACGCATCGCGTGCTTTACGTAAGCGGCGAGGAGTCGGGGCAGCAGATCGCGTTGCGCGCGCGCCGTCTCGCGCTCGATACGAAGGACTTCCGTCTGCTCGCCGAAGTCAACCTCGAAAAGATTCTTGCCGTCTTGCAGACGGAGAATCCGCGCGTCGCCGTCGTCGACTCGATCCAGACGCTCTGGTCGAGTCCGCTCAATTCCGCGCCGGGGTCGGTCGCGCAGGTGCGCGAGTGCGCCGCGCAACTCACGCGCCTCGCCAAGCAGACCGGGATCGCGCTGATCCTCGTCGGCCACGTCACCAAGGAGGGCGCGCTCGCGGGTCCGCGCGTCCTGGAACACATCGTCGATACGGTCCTTTATTTCGAGGGGGATACGCATTCGAGTTTCCGCTTGATCCGCGCGGTCAAGAACCGCTACGGCGCGGTCAACGAGATCGGCGTCTTTGCGATGACCGACAAGGGTTTGAAGCCCGTCAGCAACCCGTCGGCAATCTTTCTTTCGCCGGACGCGCGAGACGTTCCGGGTCTTTGCGTTCTCGTCACGCAGGAGGGAACGCGGCCCCTGCTCGTCGAAATCCAGGCGCTCGTCGACCAAGCGCAGACGAATCCAAGACGTTTGACCGTCGGACTCGACCCGCAGCGTCTCGCGATGCTGCTCGCGGTCGCGCACCGCCACGCGGGAATCCAGTGCTTCGATCAGGACGTTTTCGTCAACGCGGTCGGCGGCGTCCGAATCGGGGAGACGGCGGCCGACCTGGCGGTCCTCTTGGCGATCGTCTCTTCTCTGACGAACCGCCCTCTGCCGGAAAAGCTCGTCGTTTTCGGCGAAGTCGGGCTCGCGGGTGAAATCCGCCCTGCCCCGCGCGGTCAGGAAAGGCTCAAAGAGGCTTCCAAACTCGGCTTCACGCGCGCGTTGATCCCGTACGCCAACCGCCCGAAGGGCAATATCCCCGGAATCGAGGTCTTCGCCGTCAAGCGCGTCGACGAAGCCTTGCGGCTTTTACGCGAAATCGCTTGAGCGCGCGGCGAAGCCGACCGGGGTGTCGTACACCATTCCGCTTCCAAATCGTTCATGCCGAGAAGACGAGCCGCAAACAGTACAAGTAGTACGGCAAGGCGAAGTCGACAAAGGAATGGACGATTTGGAAAGAATCAGACGCTCGAAAGCCCGCGTTCGAGGTCAGCCTGGACGTCGACGGGCGCCTCCAAGCCGATCGAGAGGCGGAGCAGATTTTCGCCGATCCCGCTCGCGGCGCGCGCCTCGGGCGTGATGCGGCCGTGCGTCGTCGAGGCGGGGTGCGTCAGCGTCGTTTTCACGTCGCCCAGATTCGCAGTTACCGAAAGCAGTTCGCAACTGTCGACGACCCGCCACGCTTCGGTGCGCGCGCCCTTGACTTCGAAGGCGACGATCGCGCCGCCGCTCTTTTGCTGGCGCCGCGCGAGCGCGTATTGCGGGTGCGATTCTAGGCCGGGGTAGTAGACGCGCGCGACGGCGGGGTGGCTTTCGAGCCAGCGCGCGACGATAAGCGCGTTTGCTGACTGCGCTTCGACGCGTATCTTGAGCGTTTCGAGTCCCTTGAGCAGAACCCAGGCGTTGAAGGGGGAAATCGCCGGCCCCGCCGAACGCATGAACTTGAGCATTTCTTCGACTTTTTCCTTCGTCGTCACGACGGCGCCGCCGAGGACGCGCCCCTGCCCGTCGAGGAATTTCGTCGCCGAATGCACGACGGCGTCCACCCCGTATTCCAGCGGGCGCTGGAGGATCGGCGTGCAGAAGCAGTTGTCGACGGCGGTGAGGATTCCGCGCGCGCGCGCGACATTGACGAGCGCGTCGATGTCGGAAATCTCGGTCAGCGGGTTCGAAGGCGTTTCGAGGAAGAAGAGGCGCGTTTCGGGAAGAATCGCGGCTTCCCAGTCGACAGTCGCCGTTTGGGAAACGAAGGTCGTCCTGACGGCAAAGCGCGACAGGATGTTCCCGAAGAGTTGTTGCGTCGCGCCGAAAAGTCCCCGTGACGCGACGATATGGTCGCCCGCCTTGCAGAAGGACATGACGAGCATCAGGATCGCCGACATGCCGGACGCCGTCGCAAGGCAGGCTTCTCCCCCTTCGAGCGCGGCAAGGCGTTCCTGGAACGACGTGACCGTCGGGTTGCTGAAGCGCGAGTAGACGTTCCCGTCTTCTTCTCCGGAAAAGCGCTTCGCCGCCTGCTCGGCGTTCGAGAAGACGAAGCTCGACGTCAAATAGAGCGCCTCGGCGTGTTCGTTGTACTGGCTGCGCGGCTGCGCCTGACGCACGGCCAGCGTTTCGGGTTGGTATTTTCTTTCCATGATGATCAATTATCCATGTCGAGGTTGAGCGCGAGCTGGCGGGAATCGCCTTCGTCGGCGATCGGCGCGTCGGTGTTTCCTGTACGCTGTTTTTCCACCGAGTCGAGATATTCTTCGGTCACGTCGCCGGTCACGTAGATTCCGTCGAAGCACGAGCAGTCGAACTGCATAAGCCCCGGGTTGGCGCCGCGAACGGCGGCTTTGAGCGATTCCAGGTCCTGGAATACGAGCGCGTCGGCGCCGATCTCCCGCGCGATTTCGGATTCGCTCTTCCCGCTCGCGATGAGTTCGGAGCGCGTCGGCATGTCGATTCCATAGACGTTCGGGTAGCGCACAGGCGGCGCCGCCGACGCGAAATACACCTTGTGCGCGCCTGCAGCGCGCGCCATTTCGACGATTTCACGGCTCGTCGTCCCGCGAACGATCGAGTCGTCGACGAGCAGGACGCGCTTCCCCTTGAATTCCTGCGCGACCGTGTTGAGCTTTTGACGCACCGACTGTTTACGGACCGCCTGCCCCGGCATGATGAAGGTGCGGCCGATGTAGCGATTCCGGACGAAGCCTTCGCGGTACGGCAGGCCGAGACGCTGCGCGAGCTGCATCGCCGAGGGTCGGCTGGAATCGGGAATCGGGATGACGACGTCGATGTCTTCGACCGGAATCTGTTTGACGACCTTGTCGGCAAGACGCTCGCCCATCAGGAGGCGGGCTTCATAGACCGAAACGCCGTCGATCACCGAATCGGGCCGCGCGAGATAGACGTACTCGAAGATGCACGGCGCGAGGAGCGGTTTGTCGGCGCACTGGCGAAAATGCAGGCGACGCTCCATATCGACGAAAAGGGCTTCTCCGGGGGCGAGGTCGCGCAGCACGGAAAATCCGAGCGTATCGAGCGCGACCGACTCGGACGCGACGAGGTATTCCTTCCCCGCGTCGGTCTCGTTGACACCGACGACGATCGGGCGGATTCCGAAAGGGTCGCGGAACGCGAGCATCCCGTATCCAGCGATCATCACGACGACCGCATAAGCGCCCTTGCAGCGGCGAAAGACGCCCGAGACGGCGGTGAAAATCGTGTCGACGTCGAGCTGGACACCCTTGGCGAGTTCCTGCAATTCGTGCGCCAGGACATTCAGCAAGACTTCCGAATCGGAATTCGTGTTGATATGACGCAGGTCCTGATGGAACATGCGCTCCTGAAGCTGCGTCGTATTGGTCAGGTTTCCGTTGTGCGCGAGGACGAGGCCGAACGGGGAATTGACGTAGAAAGGCTGCGACTCGGCGGAATCGGAATGCGAACCCGCCGTCGGATAACGGCAGTGCGCGATCCCCATGTTGCCCGGGAGCGCGCGCATGTTCCGCGTCCGAAAGACGTCGCGCACCATCCCGCGCCCCTTGTGCATGAAAAACGCATTATCCCTGCTCGTCGCAATTCCGGCGGCATCCTGCCCGCGGTGCTGCAAAACCATGAGTCCATCATAAAGAAGCTGGTTGACCGGCCCAACCGCAACCACTCCGAGAATACCGCACATAAATACCCGCCCTCGTCAAAATCGAATTTGTCTGGCCATTTCCGGCGGCATCCAGGGCCTGCAGGCCAGTACCGCCGTTTCGAGCGGCGTCGCCAGCACCGCGCCGCGCCACCAGGTCTTTCTCGGCAAATCGGTCATTCCGCCCGCGGCGACGAGCGCCAGGACGATCAGCATTCCGCGCGCGACGCCGAAAATGACGCCGAGCACACGGTCGGTCGTACTCAGTCCCAGGGCTTTCAGAACGCTTTTCATCGCCGCTCGCACGAGGCTGATGATGAACAGGATCACGATGACGATGCCGACCCACGCGGCCAGGAGGCGCAGAACAGGGTCGGCGATCGACGAGAAGAGCGCGTTGGCGACTGCGTTCCCGCACCATTTCGCCATGAGGAAGGCAAAGACCCACGCGCACAGAGCGATGATCTCGCCGACGACGCCGCGCCAGCCCCCCAGAAGAACCGAGATCAGGACGATCGCGATCACGAGTGAATCGAATGCCTTCATCAGGGCCTGGCCGCGACGACTCCGTTGACGCCGATCCGCTTCATTTTCGCCAGCGCCTGATCCGCTGCGGATTTCGTTGCGAAAGGCCCCGCGCGGAGGCGCGTTTTTTTACCGTCGGGCGATTCGAGCGGCTCGGTGAAGGTTTTCACGCCCAAGCTGCCCAGCTTCGACTGAAGGCTCGTGACGTTCGCGGGGTTGGAAAAAGCGCCGATCAGGATGACGAAACGCGCGGGCGCGTCGGGTTCGGAGAAGCGTCCGCTCAGAATGTCTTCGGCGCGTTTCTTTTCGGCGAGCTGCGCTGGCGTCAGCTTCTCTTCGGGTTTCCCCGTCGGCTTGGTCGCCGGCTTGTCGGCGGGCTTGCGCGCTTCGCCCTGGCTCGTCGACGCGGGAGGCGCGGCCCCCGGCGAGGAGGCGGAGGGCGCTGGAGAAGCCGAAGGCGCGGAGGAAGGCGCTGGGGCGGATGGAGCGCTGGAAGCGCCTGAATTGTTTGAACTCCGCGCGGGCGCGTTCGGTCTGAACGGCGTATCCTCTCCGGGAATCAGGAGTCGCACGCTCTGCGGCGGCTCCGGCTCGTCGTCCATGATCATCGGCAAAACCGCTGCGATGAAACCGGCGAGCGCGACCGAGCCGACCAAGCGGCGGCGCGCACGCTTTTTCAACTGCGTTTTCACATCGACGGAATCAGGCATTCGTGTATCCGAAAATCGATCGCTTCACTTTGAAGGCCGCGTCGCCCGCAGGACCGGCGCGACCGTAAAAAACGACCCAAAGATGAGAATTCTATCATTCTCTCCCGCCTGCCCGATAGCCCGGAAAAAAGCATCCTCGGGCGAATCGGCGTGGAGGACCTCCCCGCCGAGCGATTCGAGAAAGCGCGCAAGAACGCTTGCGGACGCGCCGCGCGGAACGTCGAGCGAAACCGGCAGCCAGAAGTCGACCTCCTGTGCGAGCGCGCGCAGGACGCCGGCGATATCCTTGTCTTCGAGCATCCCGACGACGGCAAAGGTTTTTTCAAAACTTCCCATCTCCCGGAGGTTTTCGGCCAGAACCGACGCCGCCTGCGGGTTGTGCGCGACGTCGAGAACGACTACGGGGCGTCCCGGCAGCACTTGAAAGCGCCCCGGCAGGTCGATTTCGCTCAACCCCCGGCGGAGGGCCGATTCGGGAACCGGGAGGCGGTCTTCGAGCGCCGCGACCGCTTCCAGCGCCGCCGCCGCGTTGCCGAGCTGGCATCGGCCGCGCAGCGCGGGGGCGTCGAGTCCGCTCAGACGGCGAAAGGGAACTCCCGACCGCGCAATGTCGCGCCGCCAGAAGTCCCAGTGTCCGGTTTTTTCCCGATAGCCGAAGCCGAAATCCCGCCCGATCCGTCGCAACTCGGCGCCGCGCGCGGCGGCCTCGTCGACGAGTGTGCGCGGCGGGTCGAAGTCCGCGCAGATCGCCGGTTTCCCGAGACGAAAAATCCCGGCTTTTTCAAAGGCGATCGACTCGCGCGTCGTTCCGAGCCAGTCGGTATGGTCGAGCGCGACGCCCGTCACGATCGCTGCGTCGGAATCGTAGAGGTTCACGGCGTCGAGCCGACCGCCCAAGCCGACTTCAAGGACGACGACGTCGAGCCGTGCTTCGGAAAAAACTTCCCACGCCGCGAGCGTGCCGAACTCGAAGTAAGTCAGGAAAACGTCGCCGGCGGCTTTCCGCGCGTTTTCGACGCGCGCGAACGCGCGGCAGAGCGTCGCATCGTCGACGCCGCGGCGACAAACGCGTATCCGGTCGTTATAAACGTCCAGATGCGGCGAGGTATAGCACCCGACGCGATACCCCGAAAGCGAATGGATCGCTTCGAGATACGCGCACGTCGACCCCTTGCCGTTCGTCCCGCCGACGACGATCAGCGGGCAAAAGCGCGCCTGCTTCAATGTGTCCCGGACGCGCGAGATGCGGTCGAGACCGAGTTCGATCCCGCCCTGGCCTTTCGGATGAAAGCCTTCGATGTACGCGAGCCAGTTCGACAGCGATTTCATGCCGACGCCAAGCCTCTGAAAATACCCGCCGAAAGCGGGAAATCAGCGAAGGTCAGCGAAGGCTCCCGGCGGCGTCGACACCGTCGCGCAGTTCGGCGACGAGCGCGCGGACGCGCGGAACGACGTCGGTGGGCATCGAGCGCTCAATCTCCTCGATGATCCGGCTGCCGACGATGACGGCGTCGGCGACGCTCGCCAAGGCCTTGGCCGTCTGCGCGTCGCGGATGCCGAAGCCGACGCCGACCGGAAGACCCGTCGCCGCGCGTATCTCGGGAATCCGGGCGGCGACCGACTCGACATCGAGCGACGCCGACCCGGTCACACCCTTCAAGGAAACGTAATACACATAACCGCGCGCCTGCGCGGCGACGCGCGCGATGCGTTCCTGCGTCGAAGTCGGCGCCAGGAGAAAGATCGGGTCGATCGCTTCGGCCCGGAGGCGCGCGGCGAATTCTCCGCACTCTTCCGGCGGATAGTCGACGACGAGGACGCCGTCGACACCGACCTCAACCGCGTCAGCGATAAAGGCGTCGATCCCCAGCGACTCGATCGGGTTGGCGTAGCCCATCAGGACGACGGGCGTGTCGCCGTCTTGCTTGCGAAATTCGGCGACCGCCTCGAAAACGCGCCGCAGATTGACGCCGTTTGCGAGCGCGCGCTCGGAAGCGCGCTGTATCGTCGGGCCGTCGGCCATCGGGTCGGAAAACGGTACGCCGAGTTCGATGATATCCGCACCCGCGTCGACGAGCGCGCGCATCAGGGGAATCGTCAGGCTCAACGAAGGGTCGCCCGCCGTGATGAAAGGAATCAGCGCCTTGCGGCCTTCTCCCCGAAGGCGTTCAAAAACGGATTGAATTCTCGACATGGCGGACCTCAGAACGAAAGGCCGGATTTTTCGGCGACGGTGTGCATATCCTTGTCGCCGCGTCCAGACAGGTTGACGAGAAGAATCCTGTCTTTCCCGAGCGTCGGCGCGAGGCGCGCGGCGTAAGCCGCCGCGTGGCTCGATTCGAGCGCGGGAATGATTCCTTCGAAATGGCAGAGCGCGTGGAAGGCTTCGAGCGCTTCGGCGTCGTCGATGCTGACGTACTCCGCGCGCCCGGAATCCTTGAGCCACGCGTGCTCCGGGCCGACGCCGGGGTAATCGAGGCCCGCTGAAATCGAATGCGTTTCGATGATCTGCCCGTCGTCGTCCTGCAAAAGGTAGGTTCGGTTGCCGTGCAGGATGCCGGGACGCCCCGCGCTCAAGGACGCCGCGTGCCGTCCGGTCGCGATCCCGTCGCCCGCCGCTTCGACGCCGATCAGGCGAACGTCGGGACAGGGGATGTAGGGATGAAAGATTCCGATCGCGTTGGATCCGCCGCCGACGCACGCGATCACGGCGTCCGGCTGCCGCCCGCAGAGTTCGCGCATCTGTTCGATCGACTCCCTGCCGATCACCGCTTGGAAGTCGCGCACCATCATCGGGTAGGGGTGCGGCCCCGCGACGGTACCGATGATGTAGAAGGTATCGGAGACGTTCGTCACCCAATCGCGCATCGCCTCGTTCAGCGCGTCCTTGAGCGTCTTCGAGCCGCTTTCGACGGGGACGACGTCGGCACCGAGCAGCTTCATGCGATACACGTTCGACGCCTGACGGCGAATGTCCTCGGAACCCATGTATACGACGCATTTCATTCCATAACGCGCGGCGACGGTCGCCGCCGCGACGCCGTGCTGGCCCGCGCCCGTCTCGGCGATGACGCGCGGTTTACCCATGCGGCGCGCGAGCATCGCCTGCCCGACGCAGTTGTTGACCTTGTGCGCGCCCGTATGGTTGAGGTCTTCGCGCTTCAGGTAGATCTGCGCGCCGCCGAGCGCGTCCGACCAGCGCTTCGCGTGGTAGATCGGGCTTGGGCGCCCGACGTAGTATTTCAAGTCATATTCGAGTTCGGCCACGAAAGCCGGGTCGCGCCGCGCGTCTTCGTAGGCGAGTTTCAACTCGTCGAGCGCGGCGATCAGGGTTTCGGCGACGAAAACGCCGCCGTAGGGGCCGAAATGCCCCGAAGCGTCGGGTAAATCGTAGGGAAGTTTCATGCTGGTCTCCTCCAGGCGGGATCATCCCAATTCAAAAACACTCGCGCAGGCCTCGTCTCGCCGACGCGCCCATCCGCGCTTATCGAGGATAAGCGGGCACGGGGAGTTTCAGGGAAAATCGGCCAGAAAACGCCGCCAATGGTTTCGGGCCAGGCCCCAGGAGGTTTTACGCATAGATGCCAAGTTTAACCCGGATTTCCGTTCGAGGGTATCCTATCGTCCCTGCCGTCGGCGACGCGCACCGCGTTTACAAATTCCCGTATCTTTTGGGCGTCCTTGATTCCCTTCTCGCTTTCGACGCCCGTTGAGACGTCGAGCGCCGCCGGACGGACGCGGGCGATCGCCTCGGCGACGTTCCCGGCGTTGACCCCGCCGGAAAGAATCAGCGATTTACCGATCGCTTGCGGGATCAGCGACCAGTCGAAAACACGACCGCCGCCTCCGTAGGACTCGACGAAGGCGTCGAGCAGGATCGCCTGCGCCGAGGGAAAGTCCGCGACGCGCGCGAGGAGATCGACCCCCGGCGCGACGCGCAGCGCCTTGATGTACGGACGCTTGAACTGGCGGCAATACGCTTCGTCCTCGTCGCCGTGAAATTGCAGGACGTGGAGCGGAACGGCGGCAAGCGTCTCGCGGACGACGCGGGGGTCGGCGTTGACGAAGAGGCCGACGAGCGTGATGAAAGGCGGGGCGCGGCGCGAAAGTTCCGCCGCCGCTTCGAGCGCGACGAAGCGCGGGCTGGGCGGGTGGAAAACAAATCCGACCGCGTCGGCGCCGGCTTTGGCGGCGGCCGATACGTCGTCAAACCGGGTCAGCCCACAAATCTTGATGCGCGTTCTCATTCCGATCCTCGACGGCAAGGATACGCGGCTGCGTCGGGCAAACCCCACGCGGCGTCGTATCGTATTCGGGTCAAATATAGCCCCTCGGCGGGAAAAGTCGGCGCGGCGAGGCGGCGGTCGCGCGCGTCCAGAAGTTCCGCGATCCAGTCGGACGGGCGCTTTCCCACGCCGACACTCACGAGTGCGCCGACCATGTTGCGTACCATGTGGTATAAAAAGGCGCTCGCCTCGAAGTCGAATACGACGAGGTCGCCGTCGCGCCGAAGCTCGGCGCGAAAAAGCGATTTGACCGGCGTTTTGGCCTGACACCCGGCCGCGCGAAACGCGGAAAAATCGTGCTCGCCGACGAGGTGGCGCGCGGCATCAAACATCGCGTCGGTGTCGAGGCGCCGATGGAACCAGGCGACGCGCGCGTGGTCGAGGCCCGGACGCTGGGGACGGTTGAGTAGCAAATAGCGGTACGCGCGCGCGCGCGCCGAAAAACGCGCGTGAAAGTCTTCGGGGACGAAACGCGCCCAGCGCACGGCGACCGAGGGAGGAAGAAGGCTGTTGACGCCGCGCACCCACGCACTCAGAGGGCGTTGCGCGGCGGCGTCGCAATGGACGACCTGCCCCGTCGCGTGAACGCCGGCGTCGGTGCGTCCGGCGCAAACGGCGCGGGTCGGCTCGCCGGCGATCCGCGTCAACGCGGCTTCGAAGGCGTCCTGCACCGTTCCGCCGCCCGGCTGCGTCTGCCAACCGTGGAAAGCGCCGCCGTCGTATTCGAGGCCGAGCGCGACCCGCATCGCTTATTTGAAGTAAAACGCCGCGGCGAGCAGGAATACGCCGAGCGAAATCAGCAGACGGTCGGCCCCACGCAGCGGGAAGCTCCGAATCACGACGGGATCAAGAACATCGGGCGCGGGAAGGTCGAAGAGGCTCCGCCAGTTCTTCGGGCGCGGCAAATCCTCGGCGTACCGAAGCGTGAGCATCAGGCGTACGAGCGCTTTGCGGACGACATAAAAGCCTTCGAGCGGCCTGAAAAGCGTTTGTGACGCCGTCATCAAATCGGGCATCGGCGTTTTTTCGAGAAAAACGCCGACCGAAACCAGGATCAGGAAGAGACGCCCCGAATGACGCCAGGCTTCGCGCACGCCTTCAAAGGTCGGCGAAGCGGCGCTGTTCCAGAGCGGCGTTCCCGCGACGCTCCACGCGAGCACCGCAAAGACCGAGAGCAGGAGCCAACGCGCGCGCCACGCCAGAAGAAGTCCGCGCGTCAACGCAACCCGGCCGAAGAACAGAAACAGGGGGAACGCGCACGCGAGCATCGCGCCGCTCATGCACTGCGCGGCGATCAGAAAAAGCAGCCAGAGGACGAGGCGCGTCGCCGGATGAATCGGCGGGTCGGTGATGGGCACGTCCCCGGAGGCGTTCGCGGAGTCGTCCTCGAGACAGGCGGCAAATCGAGCCTTTCGGCTTTCACCGTCCATCGGCGCGCCGCCCCTTGACCGCGCCCCCTTCAAGGCGCGGCGTATTCCGCTTTCCACAACATCAGGCGCCGAGCTGCTCGATCAGCGCTTGCGCCTTTCCTTTCTGCGCCGCGTCGCCTTCCTGGATGACTTCCAGCAAAAGCTCGCGCGCACCGTCGACGTCGCCCATGTCCTGGTAAGCCTTGGCGAGGTCCAGTTTGGTGTTCACTTCCTCGTTGGCCGACGGCACGCCGGAATCCTGGGAGAAATCCAGAGCCTCCTTGGCGGGGTCACGCGGCCGGACGAAACTGTCGGACAAGGAATCGCTCTTCGTATCCTGTATCCCCGAAATTTCCAGTTCCGGCGCCTTGAGGTCCAGGTCGAGCGCGGACATGTTGAAAGACGACGGCGACGTGGCAGGCGCCTTGGGCGGCTGCGGAGCGGGCGCGGGCTGCGACCCGATCGGCGCGATCTTCGTCGTTTCGAGCGAAACCGGGTTGATCCGGGACGACGACGCGATCGGCGAAATGTCGGTCGCTTCCAGCGAGAGTTGCGAGGCCGTTTGCGCCATCTGCGGAGGCGGAACGGGAATCGGATTCACCGGCGGCGGCGGCGGAGCCATCGGCGGCGGATTCAGAGGCGCGGACAGGGGCGCGCTCGACCCGATATTGAAGTCGATGCTCGTATCGGTGGGCTTGGGCTGTTGCGTGAGCGCGGTCTTCGCCATCTGCGAAAGCTCGCCCGGCATGACGACCGTATCGGCTTGGGGCGGAGGCGATCCGGCGGCCGAAGCGCCTTGCCCGTCGCTGAACAGCGCGTTGGTCGGGTCGAGCCGCGCGCCCATCGCCGCCGCTTTTTCCCAATCATCGCCGGTCCCGCCCGTTTCGCTGAAGAGTTCGACGGCGAGCGCCTCGAACTGCCGCAGGTCGTTGCGGCGCGAGTAGATTTCGAGCAGCTTCAGGTGGATGTCGTGCCGGGTCGGGTCTTTCTGCTTGGCTTCGAGCAGAACTTCCTCGGCCTGCGCGTCGCGGTTGAACGTCATGTACATTTCGGCTTCCGCGATGACGTCGACCTCTTCGGTGTCAATGCTTCCGGGATTTGCCTGGCTGAAGTCGCTCATCCCGGACCTCGACTGGGGGCTACGCGACGTATCGACGCTCTGGCCGCCCATGTCCTGAAAAACCGATTGCGATCCCAATTCCTCCGTGTCGTCGGTCATCGTCATGATGCTGTCCAGGGGGATGTCTTCTTCTTTCCTTTTCCGGTACCAGCGAAGAAAAAAGTATGCGCCTCCTCCCAGGAGCGCGAGAGCACCGATGCCGCCAACAATCAAAAACAGGTTGTCGAACAGAATGTCGAGAATTCCAGGTTCTTCCGGCGGAGGCGGCGGAATGACGGGACGCGGCCTGGGCGGCGGCGTGGGCCTCGGCGGCTGCGCGGTCGGCGCCGGCTGCGCTTGAGGCGGCGCGGGTTGCGGCGCCGCCTGCACATTGGAAGCCGCCGCGGTTTGAGCGGACGGCGTGGGCGTGGGCACGGGCTGCGCGGACTGCGGCGCCGGAGCGCCTTGCGCCGCAGGAGCGCCTTGCGCCGCCGACGCGGGTTGCCTTGAGAGGCGATCCTGCAATTCGGCGAGCGATTGATCCTTCAACGTCAGCAGTTTTTGCAGATTCGCCACGCTGGTTTCCAGCGCTGCGATGCGGTCGTTGGCGTCTCTGACCGCTTGGTCGCGCGCGACGCGGTCTTCTTCTCTTTGCCGCCCGCCTGATCGGGCGCGCGAAACCCGAACGCGGTCTTTGCGGTCGGTCGCCGGCGCCGCGCCGTCTTCGACCCTGGCCGTGATCCTTCCGACGGCGCCCTGCCTGCTCTGCCCCTCTTGCGCCGGCATCTGCGCGGCGGCCGCGGCGAGGCGGCTCTGGTAGGCGTTCCAGTTGGACGACTGCGCGACGAAAGCGCGCTTCGCCTCCCTCTGGGGAACCTTGTCCAACTCTTCGCGTTCGGGGACGGTCAGAATCCTGCCGCTCTTCAGGCGGTTCATATTCTGCCCGTCGAAGGCGTCGCGGTTGGCGCGGAACAATCCGATGAGCACCTGGTCGAGCGATACGCCTTCGGGCTGTACGCTCCGCGCGATCCTGTACAGCGTGTCGCCGTCCCTGACCTGGACCGTCCTTCTATCCGACGAAACAGCGGGGGAAGACACCGAGGGCGTCCTGACGGCATCGCTTGCGGTATTTCCGATGGCGCGCGCGCGCGTGTCGCCGCTGATCCTCGAAGACGCGTCGGGAGAAACGGAATCGGGAGAAGCCGACGCGAGTTGAATCGGCGCGGAGGTGCGCGGGACGTTGGCGACCTGCGTGGCGGGGGTCTCGCTCTTCTTCGCGACGACTTCCTGCGGGTCGAGCAGGAAGGTGTATTCACGAACGAGGCGACCGCTCGGCCAACTGAGTTCAAGCAGCATATCGACGAAAGGGTCGTTGACCGGCGACTTCGTATTGAGCTTGATGATCGCCTGTCCGTTCGAACGCCGCGTGACCTCGAATTCGATCTTGGACAGTATCAGCGCGTAGTCCAGGCCCATCTGCTTGAAAGCGTCTTCGGGCGCGAGTTGCGCGCTCATGTTCACGAGTTCTTCTCGCGTCGCCATGATCTCGACTTCGGCGCGCAAGGGCTGGCCGAGCATCGAAAACACTGTGATCTTCCCAAGACCGGCCGCATGCGCGTCTTGCGACGCCGCGCCGGATAAAATCAGAAAGAATGCAAGGAACACAGCGGAGAAAAACGAGCGAACAAGACCGCGGGAACGGAAAAATACACGCGCTTCGCTCTTCATGCCGGGGTTTTCTTTCGCATCGTCATCCATAAATTTTTTCACAGCGCCACCTTGGGACAACATTGTCAGGAATTATCAGAGTAACATCATGAGCTTATACGCGCAAGCTAAACCTGCATATTATGAACTCGGTGTAATAATTTCATAAAAAAGCACAATTTTTCCTTATACGCCCAAAATTTGCTTCCAACCGTGACGAAAGTCACATAAACCGGCGGAATTCAAGCGCGGTTTCCCGCGTCGTCGAGCAAAATGCGCAAGACGCGGCGCAGGGGTTCCGCCGCGCCCCACAGCAACTGGTCTCCGACGGTGAAGACGCCGAGGAATTCCGGCCCCATCGCCAGCTTGCGCAAACGCCCGACGGGGACGGTCAGCCCCCCCGTCACCGCGGCCGGCGTCAACTCGCGCTCGCTGGCTTCGCGCGTGTTGGGGACGACTTTCACCCAAGGGTTGGCGTTGGCGATCAAGCCGGAGATTTCGTCGATCGGAAGGTCTTTCTTCAGCTTCACCGTCAAACCCTGCGAGTGGCAGCGCATCGCGCCGATCCTGACGCAAAAGCCATCGACGGGAATGCTTCCCGGCGCGCCGGCGCGCGGAAGCCCCAGGATTTTATTGCACTCCGCCCCGCCCTTCCATTCTTCCCGCGACTGGCCGTTTTCGACCGGGACGTCGATCCAGGGGATCAGGCTGCCGGCAAGCGCCACGCCGCGAAAATTCTTCGTCGGAAAATCCGGCGCGCGCATCGCGCACGCGACCTTGCGGTCGATGTCGAGGATCGCCGACGCCGGGTCGGAGAGTTCCGGCGCGACGGCGTCGCGCAAGGCGCCCATCTGAAGCAGCAATTCGCGCATATTCTGCGCGCCCGCGCCCGACGCGGCTTGATAGGTCATGACCGAGATCCACTCGATGAGGCCGCTTTTGAAAAGCCCGCCAAGCCCCATCAGCATCAGGGAGACTGTGCAGTTCCCGCCGATCCAGTTTTTGTTGCCCTTTAGAAGGCCGCTTTCGATGAGGTCCCGATTCACCGGGTCGAGGACGATGATCGCGTCGTCGGCCATGCGCAGGGTCGACGCGGCGTCTATCCAGTGCCCTTTCCAGCCCGAGGCGCGCAAGCGCGGGAAGACGTCCTTCGTATAATCGCCGCCTTGGCAGGTCACGATGACGTCCATCGCCGCGAGCGCGTCCGTCGAAGTCGCATCGCGCAAAAGCCCCGTGTCTTTCCCCTCGACGACGGGCGCGGCGGCGCCTGCCGCCGACGTCGAGAAAAAAACGGGGTCGATGAGGGTAAGGTCGCCTTCTTCGCGCATTCTTTGCAGAAGCACCGACCCCACCATGCCACGCCACCCGACCAGACCGACCCTCATCGCGCTTCTCCTGTGCCGAACCGGGATCGACCCCGATTCACCCACTGAATTTCCACTATTCCCACTATTCCCACTATGAATCAAGCGCGGCAAGCACTGCGTCGCCCATCGCCCGCGTTCCGACCTTCTTCGTCCCGGAACTGTAAATATCCGCGGTCCGGAAACCCTGCGCGAGCACTTTTCGGACGGCGTTTTCGATGCGTTCGGCGTTCTCCGCCATCGAAAACGAGTAGCGCAACAGCATCGCCGCCGAGAGGATCGTCGCAAGAGGGTTCGCGACGTCCTGCCCCGCGATGTCGGGCGCCGAACCGTGCGAAGGCTCGTAGAGTCCCTTCCCGCGCTCGTCGAGCGAGGCCGACGGCAACATCCCGATCGACCCCGTCAGCATCGACGCCTCGTCCGAGAGAATGTCGCCGAACATATTGCCCGTCACGACCACATCGAACTGCTTCGGCGCGCGGACGAGCTGCATCGCCGCGTTATCGACGAGCATATGCGAGAGTTCGACGTCCCGATACTCGTTCGAGAGTTCGGTCATCACGTCGCGCCAAAGCTGCGTCGTTTCGAGAACGTTCATCTTGTCGACCGAGCACAGCCTGCCGCGGCGTTTACGCGCCGCCTCGAAGGCCACGCGCCCGATGCGGACGATCTCGGCTTCGCTGTAGTGCATCGTATTGAAACCGAAGCGCTGGCGCTTGCCGTCGATTTCGCGCGTCTCGATCCCGCGCGGCTGGCCGAAATAGATGTCTCCGGTCAGTTCGCGCACGATCAGGATGTCGAGTCCGGCGACGACTTCGGGCTTCAGGGTCGAACTGTCGGCGAGTTCCGGGTACAGGATCGCGGGGCGCAGGTTGGCGAAAAGACTCAAGTCCTTGCGAATCGCGAGCAGACCGGTTTCGGGGCGCTGTTCGCGCGGCTTCGAATCCCAGCGCGGCCCTCCGACCGCACCGAGCAGGACGGCGTCGGATTGCCGCGCGAGCGCGCGCGTCGCCTCCGGGTACGGCGACCCGGTCGCGTCGACCGCGCAGCCGCCGAGTAGCGCTTCTTCGGTCTCAAAGCCCGGATCGACGGCTTTCAATACACGGACGGCTTCCGCCGTGATTTCCGGGCCGATCCCGTCTCCCGGCAATACGCAGATTTTCATGGTCATGGCTTTCCAAAAGGTTCAGGCGAAGAGCCAGGGCTGCTTCGCTTTGCGGACGTCTTCAAACCGACGGATTTCGTCGGCGTGGCGCAAGGTCAGGCCGATATCGTCCCAGCCGTTGAGGAGGCATTCCTTGCGGAAGGGGTCGACGTCGAACGCGATCTCCCCGCCGTCGGGTCGCGTCAGGGTCTGCGCCGAAAGATCGACGGTCAGGCGAAAACCAGGGGACACCTCGACGCTCGAAAAAAGCGCGTCGATTTCTTCAGCGGACAGGGTGATCGGCAGGAGACCGTTCTTGAAACTGTTGTTGAAGAAAATGTCGGCGAAACTCTCGGCGAGGATGGCCCGAAAACCGTAATCGCGCAAGGCCCACGGCGCGTGCTCGCGCGAACTGCCGCATCCGAAATTCTCGCGCGCGAGAAGAATGCTCGCGCCCGCGTAGCGCGGCTGGTTCAGGACGAAATCCGCGTTGCGTGGGCGGTCGGTGCAATCCATCCCCGGTTCGCCGACGTCGAGATAACGCCAGCGGTCGAAGAGGTAGGGACCGAAACCCGAACGCCGGATCGATTTGAGAAACTGCATCGGGATGATCGCATCCGTGTCGACGTTGGCACGGTCGAGCGGCGCCACAAGACCTTCAAAACGAACGAACTTCTCCATATTTTCTCCTGTCGGCAAACCTTGAAGGCGCCCTTTTTCCGTGCCCCCCCGGACGGGGTCGGACCCGGATCACGATTTCACAGCAGTTCGCGGACGTCGATGAAGCGACCCGCGATCGCCGCCGCCGCCGCCATCGCCGGACTCACCAAGTGCGTGCGGCCGCCCGTACCCTGCCGGCCTTCGAAATTGCGGTTCGACGTCGACGCGCTGCGCTCACCGGCTTCGAGCCTGTCGGCGTTCATCGCAAGACACATCGAACACCCCGGCTCGCGCCATTCGAAGCCGGCGTCGACGAAAACCTCGCTCAAACCCTCTTCCTCGGCCTGCCGCTTGACGGGGCCCGAACCCGGAACGACCATCGCGAGTTTCACCCCGGACGCGACCTTGCGACCCTTGACGACGGCCGCCGCCGCGCGCAGATCCTCGATCCGCGAGTTCGTGCAGGAACCGATGAAAACCTTGTCGATCGCAATCGACGTGATCGGCGCGCCCGCCGCGACGCCCATATAGCGCAGCGCGCGTATCATGCTTTCGCGCCGCACCGGGTCGCCCTCCGCGTCGGGGTCGGGGACTTTCGCGTCGACCGGAATGACCATTTCGGGCGACGTGCCCCAAGTCACTTGCGGAAGGATTTCCTCGGCCTGAAAATCGGCGACGCGGTCGAAATGCGCGCCTTCGTCGCTGACGAGCGTACGCCAGAAGGCGACGGCGCGATCCCAGGAATCCCCCGTCGGCACGAAGGGGCGCCCCTTCAGATAATCGAGCGTGACTTCGTCGACCGCGACGATCCCCATCCGCGCGCCGGCCTCGATCGCCATATTGCACAGGGTCATGCGCCCCTCCATCGACAGGGAACGAATCGCGTTTCCCGTAAATTCGATCGCGTGCCCGGTCCCGCCCGCCGTACCGAGACGACCGATCAGCGCGAGCGCAAGGTCTTTGGAAGCGACGCCCTTTCCGAGCCGCCCCTCGACGTTGATCCGCATCGTCTTCGACTTTTTTTGCAGGAGGCATTGCGTCGCCAGCACGTGCTCGACCTCGGATGTCCCGACACCGAAAGCCATGCACGCGAACGCGCCGTGCGTGCTCGTGTGCGAATCGCCGCAGACGACCGTCATTCCGGGCAATACCGCGCCGTTTTCCGGCCCGATCACGTGAATGATCCCCTGGCGCTCGTCCCTGAACGGGAAGTAGGCGCGCGCGCCCGTTTCGGCGATGTTCGCGTCGAGCGTCTCCACTTGGAGCGCCGAAACCGGATTCTTGATCCCCTGCTCCCAATGCGTCGTCGGCGTATTGTGGTCGGCCGTCGCGACGATCGACGAAACGCGCCAAGGCTTGCGTCCGGCGAGTTTGAGACCCTCGAAGGCCTGGGGACTCGTCACCTCGTGAAGCAGGTGGCGGTCGATGTAGATGAGCGCCGTCCCGTCGGCCTCTTCGCGGACGACGTGATCGTTCCAGAGTTTTTCGTACAGATTGAGCGGCATGTTTTCCATCTCGTTAAAGAGTCCGGGAAAGCCCCAAGTTTATAATTATCGCACGCCCGACGCGGGCAGTATCAGGAATCAGGGATCAGAGGACTGAAGACAGAAGATGGAAGACAGAGCGCTCGCTGGCGCTCGCTTCGTGACCAGTTGTCAGTATTCAGATGTCGCTTGGCTTGCTCCCATCAGATTACAGGCTACTGACCACAAAGGCCGAAGGCCGCTCTGTCCTCCGTCTTCTGTCCTCTGTCATCTGCCCGCTACTTCTTCGCGGGCGCCGCGCGAACCCTTCCTCTTCCGCCGCCGCGCGCTTCCTGATACAGCGGCATGACGCGCTCGGCATATACCGTCAGGTCTGCGATCCGTGCCGTGTGCGACGGGTGCGTCGAAAGCCATTCAGGACCGGAGCCTTCCGAAAGCTTCGCCATTTTTTCCCACAGCGTGATCGCGCCCTTCGGGTTATAGCCCGCGCGCGCCGCGAGTTCGACGCCGATGCGATCGGATTCCTGTTCCATTTCGCGCGAATTCGGGCGCATGAAAGCGAGGTCGCCGACCTTTTCAAGCGCTTTTTGCGTCGTGTCCGAACTGATGCCGGTACGCGCGCTGATGATTTTCCCGCCGATCTGCGAAAGCACGCTGACGCCGGCGGCCTGACTCGCTTTTTCACGCCCGTGTTCGCGCAGCGCGTGCGCCATTTCGTGCCCCATCACCGCGGCGATTTCGTCGTCGGTCATCTTCAGATTCTCGACGATCGCGGTATAAAAGGCCATCTTCCCGCCGGGCATGCACCAAGCGTTCACCTCGTCCGAGGAAATGACGTTGACTTCCCACTGCCACCCCGGCGCGTCCGCGCGGAAAGTCGAAGTCTTCGGGATGAGCCGAGTGAAAACCCGGCGGACGCGCTGCGTGATCACCGCGTTGCGATTCAGGGCATTCATGCCCTTCGCCTCGGCAATAACGCTCGCATAAGCCTGCGCGGCCTGCGCATTGACTTCGGCGGAAGAAAGCAGCATCGTCTGCTGACGTTCAACACCGACCGCGCCCGACGTCGTCGTCTTCTCCGTCGCGCACCCCGCCGCAAACACCAGCGGCAGCGAAACGCACAGGACCTTCATGAAACCAAAACGCTTTGTATCCATTGATTCTCTCCTCACTCGTCCAATCCAATGGCGCGATCTGCATCGCGCCTTCCAAAAAAACCCGTTGCATCGGCCCACACACCGGCGTTCCGCCGGACCTCAAGCGACGCCGTGATCTCTCGACTCTCCCAAACCTCCCAGTCCCACGGCGATGAATGCGAAGGCGGCAAAAGCGGAAGCCGCGGCGAAAGTCGCCGAAGGACCGAAACTCCCCCACGACCATCCGCTGACGAGGCTGCCGGTGAGGCCGCCCGCGCCGAACGACGCGCTCGCGTAAAGCGCCTGCCCGCGCGACCGGGTTTTCCCCGGAAACAGCGTGCCGACGCTCGCGATCGACGCCGCGTGGAAAGCGCCGAAAGTCAGTCCGTGCAGGAGTTGGGCCGCGATCAGGATCACCGGGGACTCAACGCCGAAGCCGATCATGATAAAACGGATGAAGGCCGCTGAAAAGCTCGACAGCAAAATGGCGCGCAACCGGTACCGCCGTACAAGGCGCGGCATGAAGAAAAAAAAGGCGATTTCGGCCAGAACGCCGAGCGTCCACAACGCGCCGATCTCAACGGCGCCGTAGCCGTGCGCGGCCAAAAAAATGGAATAGAAGACATTCAGCGGCCCGTGCGCGGCGGTCATTGCGAAAACCGCCGCGAAAAAAGCGACGACGCGAGGGCGGCGCAAAATATCGGCGACCGGAAGCGCCGCGTCGATCACAGGGCGCGCGGGAGAATCGGGGATCGTGAGCGCGGAGAGAAAAATCCCGGCGAGCGGGAGCAGGCAGGCCCAGAGCGCCGACGACGCGGGGAAGCGGTCGAGCAAGCCTCCGAGGCTCATGACCGCCGCGATGAAGCCGACGGACCCCCACAAGCGGACTTTCCCGTAATCCGCCGCGCGCTCCCGAAGATGCTCGAAGGTCAGCGTCTCGACGAGGGGAAGCGCGGCGACCCAGAAAAAAGAGTGCAGCGCGAGCAAAAAAAGCAGGGATTCGAAGCTGCGCGCGAAAAGCAGACACGAAAATATCGGCAACGACAGAAAGCCCGTCGTTCGCACGATCGAAATCCGGCGTCCGATGCGATCCGAGAGCGCACCCCAAAAATAAGGGCCGAACAGCCGCATCAACTGCATTTGCGAAAGAAGGACGCCGATCCTCCACGGCGAAAACCCCAGCGATTTCAGGTACAGCCCGAAGTACGGCGTACACGCGCCGACGAAGGCGAAATAGAAAAAATAATACGACGAAAGACGCCGATACGGAAAAGACGGCGTCGCCTCATTCTCAGGGGGACGCGCGCCAAAAACGTCGCAAGCGTCGCGACTCCCCGTGTCGGCGGGCATCCCTAGCCGGCTGCGGCTTTCCGGCCGGAGTCGAAAGCCAGCATCATGTTATACAGAAAATCCTTGAGCTTGACGCGGTTCATCTTCATGCTCTCGAAAGAGTAGTCGTCGACGGGCATGTTTCGATTCTCGATATCCTCGATCGTCTTCGTGATCTCGTTGTACGACGAAAACAGGCGTATGAAAAGCGGATTATCTCTGGACAGAATACCGATCGCCTGACTCAATTCCGGAAATTCCGTCCCCAGATCGTGATGGTCGACATCCATATCGCTTCCCCTTCGTAAAAAAATCAGTCAATCGGACGCGCGCCGCGCCGAACGTCGGCGCACTGCGCGCGGTCGCGCAAAGCGTGGTCGATCAGCGTCAAGGCCAGCATCGCCTCGGCGACCGGAACCGCGCGTATCCCGACGCAGGGGTCGTGCCGCCCGCGCGTCTCGACGGTCACGGCCTCGCCCGCCGCGTCGATCGAACGGCGCGGCGTCCGAATGCTCGGCGTCGGCTTGACGGCGAGGCGCACGTAAATCTCCTGGCCGGTCGAAATGCCGCCGAGGACGCCCCCCGCGTGGTTCGTAAGAAAACCCTCCGGCGTCATTTCGTCGCCGTGCTCGCTCCCCTTTTGCCCGACGCACGAAAAACCCGCGCCGATCTCGACACCCTTGACCGCGTTGATCCCCATCATCGCGTGCGCGATCATGGCGTCGAGCCTGTCATAAACCGGGTCGCCCCAACCCAGTGGAACACCGCGCGCGACGACGGAAAGCAAGGCGCCCACCGAATCGCCGCTCCGCCGCAATTCGTCGATATACGCCTCGACGCGCGGGACGATCGAAGCGTCCGGGACGAAAAAGGGATTCTCCGCGATCGCGCGCTCGTCGGAAAAAGGAACGTGGATCGCGCCGACTTGGCCGACCCACCCGAAAATCGTGACGCCGAAACGCTCTTTGAGCCACTTCCGCGCGATCGCGCCCGCCGCGACGCGCACGGCGGTCTCGCGTGCCGAGGCGCGCCCACCGCCGCGAGGATCGCGGACGCCATACTTCCTGTCGTAAGTGAAATCCGCGTGACCGGGGCGGAAAACGTCGGCGAGTTCGGCGTAATCGCCGCTACGCTGGCCCTCGTTGCGGATCAGAAAACCGATCGGCGCACCCGTCGTCTTCCCCTCGAAGACGCCCGAAAGGATTTCGACCGTATCGGATTCGCGGCGCTGCGAAACGTAACGCGACGCCCCCGGTCGGCGCCGGTCGAGGTCGGCCTGGATATCCGCCGCTTCGAGCGCCAAGCCCGGAGGACAGCCGTCGACGACGCCCCCGATCGCCGGGCCGTGCGATTCGCCAAACGACGTAAGCCTGAACAGGCGCCCAAACGTATTCCCCGACATGGTCTCCCAGCGATGTTAT
>JAISDL010000180.1 GCA_031264825.1 Accumulibacter sp.
CGCGACGGTTTCGTCCACCTGCTTTCGGTCAACGAAGAACACGGAAAGATCAGCATCGCCGAATCCGAGGTCGAAAAACTGCACTACGTCGCCGCGATCGCCAAGCGCGCGATGTGGCAACAGGACTGAAGGGCAGGCGCTCCGCGAAGACTTCGGAGCGCTTTCCAGATTGGAAGCCGCCGACGCCCGGACTACAATGCGCATAATCCCAAAAAAACCGCAGATTGCTCCGTTTGAGTGATATGGGATAATTCGGAGGAGTATTGAAACATGTTCGATAAAGACAAACGCGCGCTCATTGCCGTTTCCGGTGAGGAAGAACTCTGTATCGCTCCGCGGATGGCCAACCGCCACGGCCTCGTCGCGGGCGCGACGGGGACGGGAAAGACCGTGACGCTCCAGGTGCTGGCCGAGACCTTCAGCGCGATGGGGACTCCGGTTTTTGCCGCCGACATGAAGGGCGACCTTTCGGGAGTCGCCGCGCCGGGGGGCGCGAAGGAGAGCATATCGCGCCGCGTCGGGGAATTGCGCCTCGCCGAGAAAGGCTTTGCTTTCCAGGGCTTCCCCACGCACTTCTGGGACGTTTTCGGCGAAGCGGGCGTCTCCCTGAGGGCAACCGTCGGCGACATGGGTCCCTTGTTGCTCGCGCGCCTTCTCGGACTCAACGAGACGCAGTCGGGTGTTCTGACGCTCGTCTTCACGATCGCGCGCGACGAGTCGCTGGAACTCATCGACCTGAAGGATTTGCGCAAACTGCTCGAATACGCCGCGAACAACGCGACGCGGTATTCGGCGACCTACGGCAACGTTTCGATGGCGAGCGTCGGCGCGATCCAGCGCGCGCTCCTCGGGCTGGAACACGAAGGCGGCGATCAGTTTTTCGGCGAACCCGCGCTGAACGTCGACGATCTGATCCAGACCGAGGGCGGGATGGGTGTCGTCAATATCCTGGCCGCGGAGCGGCTCGTCAAGTCGCCCAAGGTCTACGCCGTTTTCCTCGTCTGGCTCATGAGCCGTCTCTTCGACGTATTGCCTGAAGTCGGCGACCCTGAAAAACCGAAACTCGTCTTTTTCTTCGACGAAGCGCATCTCCTGTTTTCCGACGCGCCGCGTGCGCTCGTCGAAAAAGTCGAGCAGGTCGTCCGTCTCATCCGCTCCAAGGGCGTCGGGATTTACTTCGTCTCGCAGTCGCCGTCCGACATTCCCGATGCGATCCTGGGTCAGCTCGGCAACCGCGTCCAGCACGCCTTGCGCGCCTTTACCCCCAAGGATCAGAAAACCGTCAAGGTCGCGGCGGCGACTTTCCGCGCGAATCCGGGGTTTGACGTCGAAAAAGCGATTACGGAGTTGGGGATCGGCGAAGCGCTCGTCTCCTTCCTCGACGACAAGGGAATGCCCCGACCCGTCGAGCGTGCGCTCATCGTCCCGCCGCAGGGACAGATCGGCCCGCTCGACGCGCAAAAGCGCGAGGGCATGTTCAAGAATTCGCTCCTCTACCGCTGCTACGGCGAAACGCGCGACCGCGAGTCGGCTTTTGAAAAGCTGCAAAACACCGAGACGGCGAAGGAACGCGCGGCGAGGGAAAAAGCCGAGGAAAAGGCGCGCAAGGAAGAAGAGAAACAACGCCTTGCGCGGGAAAAAGAAGAAGAAAGGCAGCGCCTCGCGCGTGAGAAGGAAGAAGAGCGGCAGCGCCTCGCGCAAGAGAAGGAAGAACGCCGCGAGGACGAGCGGAGAAAGACCTTCTGGGGCGGCCTGATCAAGTCGGTCGTGACACCCGTCATTCGCAACGCGCTCAACAGCTACATCCGGGGAGGAAAAAAGCGCTAGCACCGCGCGCCAAAACCCGAACGGCGCAAACATTCCCCGAGGCGTCGCGATCGGCGCTCGGGTGGAGTGTCTTTGACCGACGTCGCGCCATAATCCTGACAGCATATACTGACATCGTATGACAACTACGCTCCCCCTTCTCGCGATCCTCGCCGCGACATCCTTCGCCGCGGGCTTCATCGATTCGCTCGTCGGCGGCGGCGGTCTCATCAACATCCCGATGCTCTTTACCGCGCTCCCGAAAGAAATTCCGGCGACGCTTTTCGGGACGAACAAATTCGCGAGCTTCTTCGGTACGTCGAGCGCCGCGTGGCGCTACGCACGCCGCGTCGACATGCCTTGGGGCGCGACACTTGTCGCGACGGCGGGGGCGTTCGCGTGTTCCTACCTCGGCGCGATGGCGGTCGCGTGGCTGCCGCGCGAGCTTTTGCGCCCGCTGATCCTCGTTCTTTTGGTCGCCTCGGCGGTGTATACCTTCCGGCGCAAGGATTTCGGCGTCACGCACGCACCGCGCCCGATGGGGCCGCGCGAGTACGCGTACGCGCTCGCGCTCGGCGGCGTCATCGGCTTCTACGACGGTTTTTTCGGTCCCGGGACGGGGAGTTTCCTGATCTTTCTCTTCATCCGCGTTTTCGGCTTCGATTTTCTTCACGCCTCCGCGTCGGCCAAGATCGTCAACCTGGCAACGAACCTCGCGGCGATCGCTTATTTTATTCCGAACCGGTTTTTCCTCGTCGACGCCGCGATCACGATGGCGCTCTTCAACATCGCCGGCGCGGTCGTCGGGACGCAACTCGCGTTTCGGCGCGGGAGCGGATTCGTCCGCCAGGTCTTTCTCGTCATGGTCTGCGTGTTGATCGTCAAGTTCGCGCTCGATACGTTCTGAGAAGAACGCAAAGGAGCGCAGGTGAAAATCGCCACCGTCGACGCGTCAGAACACGATCGAATCGGGTTTTTCATAGCCCGTGACGATCGTCGCTTCGCGTACGTGAATTTCGAATACGTCGAGCGTATCGCCGATTGCCGCGATCGTTTCGGCGTAGTCAGGGATCGTCGAGACGAAGAGCCGCTCGACGTCCTTCAGGGAGTACGCGCTTTTTTCCACGACGGCCTGGACTGAACGAACGTGCGCGATCCCGCCGTGCGGAATCGACGTGAACGCAACGCGCCTGTTTTGGGCGAATTCCACGACCTTGCGATTTTCCCGGTCGGTCGCGAAAAGCAAAACATCGGGCCGCTCCGGGTCGAGGCAGAAACTCACGATTCTCACGTTCGGAACGTCGTGCACCGATGTTGCCAGTGCGATTTCGTTGGTTTTTCCCAAGATTTCCTTATATTCTTCTATCATATTCATTTATAATCCCCTTTCTAGAAAAATCAGGCGTGACTTTCGCCCCAGCGTTCTATCAAAGAGTGCGGAACGCCGAGCTGGTCGAGGACGCGCGCGACGACGAAATCGACGAGGTCGGAAGCGCTTTCCGGGTGGTGGTAGAAGCCCGGACACGGCGGCAGGATGACGGCGCCCGCCTTTGAGGCGCGCAGCATGTTTTCGAGGTGGATCATCGAGAGCGGTGTCTCGCGCGGGACGAGGATCAGCTTTCGCCTTTCTTTCAACGTCACGTCGGCGGCGCGCTCGATCAGGTTTTCCGCGAGACCCTGCGCGATCGCGGCGAGTGTCCCCATCGTACAGGGGCAGACGACCATCGCGTCGGACACACTGGAGCCGCTTGCGATCGGCGCCGACCAGTCTTCGTTCCCGTAGATGTGGAGCGCTCCGCCATGCCCCGGAAATCGGCGCGCGAAAAATTCCGACGCGCCTTCGGCGTCGGCGGGCCAATTGACGCGCATCTCCTGACGCGCGACGAGGAGCGCATTCTTCGAATAAACGAGCCGGACGCGGCACCCCGAATCGAGCAGGCAATCGAGAAGGCGAAAGCCGTAGGCGATCCCGGAGGCGCCGGTCAACGCAAGGCAAACGGTTTCAGGCATTTTGCGCTCCGAACTCACGAACGCTTCCCGTGTCGCCGAGCAGACGCGCGGTAATCACGCCGTTGATCGTCCCGAAGATCAGCGCGGCGGCGGCAAAAAACGGAACGAGGTAAAACACGCCGTTGCCCGGGATCAGCCACAGACGCACGAGCAACACTTGCCCCGCGATATGCGCGAAGGCCGCGAAAAGGCTCCAGGTGACCGGCCCGAAGACACGGTCGGGCAAGCGGACGGCGAACGCGAGGACGGCGAGGCTCGCGACGGCGCCGGCAACGCTCAGGAAAAACGCGGGGGAGAGGAAGTGGCCGAGCAAAATGCCGCTCGCGACGACACGCAGCCCGGTGACCCACGCCGCCGTCGACCATCCGTAGCGCGCGAGGACGAACATCGTCACGATATTCGCAAGCCCCGGCTTGATTCCGGGGAGTGGCAGGGGAATCGCCGAATCGACGAGCGCGAGCGCAATCGCCGCGGCGGCGATCCGCGCAACGCGATGATCCTCCTGCGTCGTTTCGAGTTCAATAATTGAGCGAGTCATAGACTTTGTCGCTTCCTGCGATTTCAAGGCTGACCTCGTTGGGCGCGCAGATCGCGATTTCCCCCGCGCGTTCGAGCCAACCCTGTCGGACGCAGTATTGGTGGATTCCCGGGTCGGAGACGACGCGCGCGCGCCCGTCCTCGACGGCGACCGTCGTCGTCCCGATCGGGCCGGGAATGTCGATCCGGGATGCGCGCGACAGATCGAGTTCGGCGAATACGCGGCCGCCCTGCCGGACGACGAGCTTTTCGGCGACGCCGCCCCGCCACGCGAGCGGAAACGAGACGAGGCAGAAAGCGCACGCGGCCAGAAAGACGAACCAGTCTCCGGGACGAAAGAGCGAAAGCGCCGAGAAAGGTGCGGACGCGCTCCGGGTCGGGTCGGGCGCGGGGGCCTCGGTCGAAAACACGGACGCCATCAGGACGCGGGCACCGAGGGGATTTCACGGTGGCGCACGAAAACGCGCGCGTCGTCGGCAAAACGGCGCGTCAGCCACTCCGCGAGGTAGACCGAACGGTGCCGTCCGCCCGTGCAGCCGATGCCGACCGTCAAATAGTTGCGGCCGGCGCTGCTGTAACCCGGAAGCCAGTTTTCGATGAAGCGCTCGATGTCGCCGCGCATTCGGACGACTTCGGGCTGCGCTTCGAGAAATTCGGCGACGCTCGCGTCGCGCCCCGTCAAAGGGCGCAATTCGGGGTTGTAGAAAGGGTTCGGCAGACAGCGGACGTCGAAGACGAGTTCCGTATCGAGCGGAATGCCGTTCTTGAAACCGAAGGACTCGAAAAGAAGCGTCAGCTTTTTGTCCGACTGCGGCGCGACAAAGCGGCGGATCCAGTCGCGCAGGGTATCGGGCTTCAAATCGCTCGTGTCGATGTGGTGGCCGAGTTCGGCCAGCCGGCTCAAGCGCCGCCGTTCTTCGGCAATCGCCTCGACGAGCGTTCGATTTTCATCGGAAAGCGGGTGACGGCGGCGCGTTTCCGAAAAGCGCTTGATCAGCGTGTCGGTCTTCGCGTCGAGGAAGACGAATTGCAGGTCGATCTCGCGCGCGCGGAGCGCGGCGAGTTGCTGCGGCAGATTTTCGATGCTTTCCCCGCCGCGAATATCGATCGCGACCGCGGCGCGCGCGTAGCCGCGCTGTTCGAGCAGGTCGACGAGGTCTTGCAGCAAGGGCGACGGGAGGTTGTCGACGCAGAAATAGGCGCCGTCCTCGAGCATATTGAGCGCGATCGACTTTCCCGACCCGGAAAGCCCGCTGATGATGACGATTTGCATGATCCGAAAAGCGTACAGGCTTCTCCCGTACGGGATTATCCCCCTCCAAGGGAAAGGTTTCCAAGCGGCCTTGGTCTTCGATACCCACGAGGATAGCCGAACGGGGATTCCATTTCCAGCTTCGTCTTGCCGTGTTTCCGCCTCCCCGCGTTCCGCGCCGGTGGCGAAATTTGAGGGATAATCGCAAAAACCGCTTTGGACGCGCCCGCGCCGCGCTTGGCGCCGCCGGCTTTCACCTGAGATGGGCCACAACATGAAAACGATGGAAATCCCCTTCATCGAAGAAATCGTCGCGCTCCGCCGCGACCTCCACGCGCACCCCGAAGTCGCGTTCGAAGAAACGAGAACATCCGAAACCGTCGCGTGCGAACTCGAATCCCTCGGCCTCGAAGTGTATCGCGGGCTTGCGAAAACCGGCGTCGTCGGCGTCTTGCGCGGGCGGGGGCGGGGGCGGAGCATCGGACTGCGCGCGGACATGGACGCGCTGATCCTCGAAGAAAAAAACGACCTGCCCTACCGCTCGCAAAATCCCGGCAGACAGCATGGCTGCGGCCACGACGGACACGTCGCGATTCTCTTGGGCGCGGCGAAGTTCCTCACGCTTTATCGCGACGAACTCGATTTCGACGGAACGATTCATTTCATCTTTCAGCCGGCCGAAGAAGGCGAAGGCGGCGCGAAAGCGATGATCGACGACGGTCTGTTCGAACGCTTTCCGATGGAATCCGTTTTCGGCATGCACAACTGGCCCGAACTCCCCGAAGGCCGGATCGCCGTCGTGAGCGGCCCGGTCATGGCGAGCGACTGCCATCTGAAAATCACTGTTCGCGGACGTGGCTGCCACGCGGCGATGCCGCAGCAGGGCGTCGATACGCTCGTCGCGGCGAGCCATTTGGTGCTGGCCCTGCAAACCGTCGTTTCGCGCAACCTGCCGCCGTGGGAATCCGCCGTCGTCAGCGTGACGCGGATGCACGGCGGCAGCGCGATGAACATCATTCCCGACGAAGCCGTCCTGTACGGAACGATCCGCTCGTTCAGCCTGAAAACGCAGGACGCGATCGAAACCGCCGTGAAGCGGCTCTGCGACGGAATAGGCGAGGCTTTCGGTGCAACAGCGGATGTCGAATTCGAGCGCCGCTATCCGCCGACGGTCAATAGCGACGCCGAGGCAAAGCTCTGCGCGCGCGCGGCGGGGTCCGTCGTCGGCCTTGAAAACGTCGTTACCGACGCGCGTCCCTCGACGGGCGCGGAAGACTTCGCGTACATGCTCCTCAAAAAACCCGGGGCCTACGTCTGGCTCGGCAGCGGCGACGCGAAGCACGCTTATCCCTTGCACAGCCCGAATTACGACTTCAACGACGGTGTGATCGCCACGGGAATCCGATACTGGGTCAGCCTCGTCGAAACCGTCCTCGGGAAAGCCCGGTAAGAAGCCGATGGTCCTTGGGCGCGTTGCGGCGGTCGGCGTTCTGAGCTTTGCGGTCTCGCTGGCGCACGCCGCGCGGCCGATGAATACCGACGACGCGCGCGTCGTCGATTCGAAAGCCTGCCAGCTCGAAACCTGGACGAAGAAAACTCCGGGAGGCTCCGAACATTGGGCCTTGCCCGCGTGCAATTTCACCGGCAATCTGGAAGTGACGCTGGGAGGCTTGCGCGGCAGGAACGAGCACATACGCGATACCGCCACGGTATTTCAGGGCAAGACGCTCTTCAAGTCACTGGAAACGAACGGCTGGGCCTGGGGTCTGGTTTTCGGCAACGCGCACCGATCGAAATCCAGCGCGAACACCGGACTTTCGAGCGAGCGCTACGCCTACATTCCGGCGAGCTTTTCCTTCCGCGACGACCGCTTCATCCTGCATACCAACGTCGGCTGGTCGCGCGAAAAAGCCGAACGCAAGGATCGAATGACTTGGGGCGTCGGGTCGGAAACGCGACTGACCGGTTCCACCTGGCTCATCGCCGAGACCTTCGGGCAAAATCACGGCAAGCCGTTTTATCAAGTCGGCTTGCGCCACTGGCTCGTTCCCGACCGCGTCCAGATCGACGCCACCTTTGGTGACCGGATCGACGGGATCGGCGGGGAGCGCTGGTTTTCGATCGGTCTGCGCTTGTTGTCGCCCTCTTTTCTTCCGTAATTCCATTTCCAGTTCATCCCTACCTTTGTCGACTTCGCCTTGCCGTACTACAGTACTGTCTGCGGCTCGGCATCAAAGTATGAATGAACTGGAAAAGGAATAAGAATGAAAAAAACAGAGCATCGCTTGAAGCACCCGCGCAAAGCGCCTTTCACAGCGAGCGGCGTATTGTTTTGCGGCCTCGTCGCGCTCGCTTTCTTTCCCGCGTGCGCCGTTCCCGCGCCGCGCTTCGAAGTCGCCGTCGACGTCGGTCATACCGTCAAAGACTACGGCGCGCTCAGCGCGCGCGGCGTCAAGGAGTTCGACCTCAATCGGAACCTGGCCGAAAAAACGGCGCTGGCGCTGGAAAAGTTGCAACTCCGAACGCTTCGCGTCAATTTCGACGGTCGGATCGGGCGACTCGACGAACGCCCGAAGCAGGCCGCGCGCGCGGATTTTTTCATCTCGATTCACCACGACTCGGTCCAGCCCGAACTGCTCGAAGAATGGGAATGGAAAGGCGAAAAATTGACGTACAGCGATAAACACGCGGGGTTTTCGCTCTTCGTGTCGCGGGGAAACCCCGACCTGGAAACGAGTCTGCGCTGCGCGTCGGCGATCGGCGCGCGGCTCAGGCGAAGCGGTTTTGTACCCACGACGCACCACGGCGATTCGATCGCCGGAACGCCCCGTCCTTACGCCGACCGCACGAACGCGGTGCACTACTACGACACTCTGGTCGTCCTGTACCGGACGACGCTTCCCGCCGTTCTTTTCGAGGCGGGCGTCGTCAAGCACCGCGCCGAAGAGGCGGCGCTTCGTGATCCCAAGCGTCAGGCGCGGATGGCCGGCGAGATTGCGACCGGAATCGCCGCGTGTCTTTTCGTAAAACCCGCGCACGAGAACCCGGTCACGGGCGCCGATTGAAATGGTATGATTGCGCCGTTCGAAAAATTGAAACACGTCGCTTTGGAGAGGAGTGTCACGCGATGAGCAATTTGTCCGAAAAAATCAAGTTGAATCTTGTACATGGGAAGGAACTCGTCGAGTCCGGGATCGGCGGCGCCAAGGAGGCGCGCGACGAAGTTCTGCATTCGGAGGGGAATACCGACCTGGTCGCACTGGCCGCCCAAAAATCCTGGGGAGGCGCCGCGATCGGTCTGCTCGCCGGCGCGATCGGCGGCGTACTCGCGGACGACCGCAAACCCCTGCGCGGCGTCATCGCGGGTGGCTTGCTCGGCGCCGTGCTCGGCTTCGGCGGGAGTTTCGCCTGGAGAACGCGGCCGCTGACCTCGGCGATGGCGCGCGGCGCGAGCAAGCGTATCGGGAAGGCGCGCGACAAACACTGGCTTTCCCGCAATCCGATCAATTACGGCTGATTGCGCGGGATCGCGGGCCGCGCAAGCCTTCCGCGGCCTTGTAAAAAAGCCGCCGCAAAAAAAAACGGCCTGCCGCGTTTTACGCGACGGGCCGAACTTTTTCAATTTCTGAAAGGAGATAGTCTCTGGCGAAGACTATTTGTTCGGGTCTTCGCAGAGTTCAAGCAGGAGACCGGCGGACTTCGGATGCACGAAGGCGATGTCGAGGCCGTCGGCGCCCTTGCGCGGCGCCTTGTCGATCAGCGCGGCGCCTTTTTCGGCGAGTTCGTTCAGGCAGCCTTGCAGATCCGTTACGGCAAGCGCGACGTGTTGGATCCCCTGGCCGTTCTTTTCGATGTACTTGGCGATCGGGCCGTCCGGAGTCGTCGATTCGAGCAGTTCGATCTTGGTTTGGCCGATCTTGAAGAAAGCGACGCGAACCTTCTGTTCGGCGACTTCTTCAGTCTTGTAAAGAGGGAAACCGAGTTTGTCTTGCCAGAAAGGAATCGCGTCGGCGAGGCTTTTTACGGCAACGCCAATGTGTTCGACATGTGAGATGTTCATTGCATTTTCCTTTTAAAGATATTCAATACACACCCGTAACCGGGCAAACCACATGGAAGGGGCAGCAATCCCCCGTGTGTGATTATCCCCCTAAAGGGAGACATTTCCAACCGGTGGAAAGCTTTCGATGAAACAGATGAAACAAAACTCGAAGCCGGTATTATGACTCAAAAGCTCGGCGCTTGTCAGCGTCTTTCCGCGTCGGGCGCGTGTTTTCCGTCGGAAAAACACCGGGGAAACGGTTAAAAAGGGCGGGATGAAAATCATTACCGAAAAACGCGCGCGATCGCGGGCGTCACCCTAAGCCGGCAAGCGTTTTCGGTACGCGACGAACAGCAAAAGTACGCCCGCGAGGATCATCGGCAGCGACAACCATTGCCCCATGCTGATCGCTTCGGAGACGCCGAAAATCCCGTCGTCGGGCGCGCGGAAGTATTCTGCGACGAAACGAAAGACGCCGTAGCCGACGAGAAAGGCGCCGGAAACCGCGCCGCGCGGTCGTTCGCGCGCGGAAAAAATCCAGAGAACGACAAAGAGCAGGACTCCCTCCATCAGCGCCTGATAGAGTTGCGACGGATGGCGCGGCAAGGCGTCGCCGGCGCGTGGGAAAATCATCCCCCACGGCAGCGAAGCGTCGCAGACGCGCCCCCAGAGTTCGCCATTGATGAAGTTCCCGACCCGTCCCGCGGCGAGACCGAGCGGGACGAGCGGCGCGATGAAGTCGGCGAGGTCGAACCAGTTGCGCCCCGTTTTCCGCGCGAAGACGCCGACGGCGACGAGCACACCGAGAAAACCGCCGTGGAAGGACATTCCGCCTTTCCAGACCGCGAGAATTTCGAGCGGATGCGAAAAATAATACCCCGGCGCGTAGAACAACACTTCGCCCAAGCGGCCGCCGAGGACGACGCCGAACGCGCCGAACGACAGGAGGTCGTCGAATTGTTCCGGCGTCCAGGCAGGCTGTGAAAAACGCAGGGCACCTTCGAGGCGGCGTCTGCCGAGCCAGAAGAACTGGGCGAAAGCGAACAAATACGTCAGCGCGTACCAATGGATCGAAAGCGGCCCGACGCGAAACGCGACGGGGTCGAATTGAGGATGGATCAGCATGGCGTGAGAGTCTGGGAGCGAGGGTTTCGTCACGGGGATTGCCGGTATTGTAATTCCTTTTCCAAATCGCTCTGGTCGACTTCGCTGTTCCCGATAACGGCTCTCAATACCGCACCCCTCGAAAAACCCCTTCATTCGGGCGGAGTGTGGATGGAGTTTCCCTTTGATGAGGCTTATTTGCGCGTGATCCGGGGCAAGGCAGGGCAGGTCACGGAAGTCACCCCCGAAGTCACCCCCGAAGTCACCCCCGAAGTCAGTAACGAAGTCAGCAACGAAGTCAGCAACGAAGTCGACAGGTTGTTGAAAACTTTGCGAGGAGACATGAGTCGGGCGGAGTTGATGTCGGCCTTGGAGTTGAGAAGTGAATTGAATTTCCGGAGACGCTACCAACAAACCGCCGTAGCCTTGGGGCTGATCGAGATGACCCTTCCAGACAAACCCAACAGCCGTCTGCAAAAATACCGCCTCACGGCGGCGGGGCGAGCACGCTTGCAGAAGATCACTGGGACAGGCTGATGGCGGCGGCAAGTATTTATCCGAACTATCGCGTATCGCGAATGCGCTGGCTACCGCGTGTGCCGCAGCATTGCGAAGAGCAGCGCGCGAAAACCTATTTCCGCGAAGTAGACGAACGCTCGGAAACTGGACAGGTTGACCTGCGCGGCTGGCAACCCGGCCCGGATGATGTAGTCAGCGACGACGTGCTTGCCGCGCTGGGTGATGATGAAGCAGGCAGCACCGACGAGGAGAACCCCGATGGCGACGAGTAAGAAAACCACCCGCAAGACACCTGCAAAGAAAGCCGACAAAGCCATCGCGCTTGCGCCGTCGGACGATCTGTTCGCCACGGTCGCAGGCTACATCGAAGAAATCCGCCGCGCCCTGATACGGCAGGCCAACAGCGCCACGGTGTCTCTGTTCTGGCGCATCGGCCAGCGCATCAACCGCGAAATTCTGCACGATGCGCGTGCGGAATACGGGGAGAAGATTGTGTCGCGGCTCGCTACACAGTTGAGCTGGGCGCACGTGGTGGAGGTGCTACCGCTGAAAACACCCGAAGAATGACTCAAATTCTTTTTCCAAACAGATCCGGTCGACTTCCCTGTTCCCGATAACGGTTCTCAATACCCGTGCCCGTCGCGGGAAACCTCGCCAAAATCGAGGAATTTCGGTAGCTTCGCCTGCTCCGGTGACGTTTTTCTTCGGTAGAATGACTCTCCTTTCCGATCGTTTTCCGAAGGAGATTTGTCATGCCCGAATACCGTTCTCGTACATCGACCCATGGGCGCAACATGGCCGGCGCCCGCTCGCTCTGGCGCGCGACAGGAATGAAAGACGGCGACTTCGGCAAGCCGATCGTCGCGATCGTCAATTCATTCACCCAGTTTCTGCCGGGGCATATGCACCTGAAAGACCTGGGTCAGATGGTCGCGCGCGAGGTCGAGGCCGCCGGCGGCGTCGCAAAGGAATTCGATACGATCGCAATCGACGACGGAATCGCGATGGGGCACGACGGCATGCTGTATTCTCTGCCGTCGCGCGAACTCGTCGCCGACTCGGTCGAGTATATGGTCAATGGGCACTGCGCGGACGCGATGGTCTGCATCTCGAACTGCGACAAAATCACACCGGGAATGCTGATGGCGTCCCTGCGGCTCAATATCCCGACGATTTTCGTCTCGGGTGGGCCGATGGAAGCCGGGAAGGCGCAATTGCACGGCGAGACCGTCAAGCTCGACCTCGTCGAAGCGATGATCAAGTCCGCCGACAAGACGGTCCCGGACGCGGACGTCGAAATCATCGAGCGCGAAGCGTGCCCGACGTGCGGGTCGTGCTCGGGCATCTTCACCGCCAATTCGATGAACTGCCTGATGGAGGCGCTCGGCCTCGCGCTTCCGGGTAACGGAACCGTTCTTGCGACGCACACCGACCGCAAGGAACTCTTTCTCGAAGCGGGAAGGCGGATCGTAAAATTGTGCCGCCGCTATTACGACGAGGGCGACGAAAGCGTCCTGCCCCGCAGCGTCGCGTCGTTCAAGGCGTTTGAAAATGCGATGGCGCTCGACATGGCGATGGGCGGCTCGACGAATACCGTCCTGCACCTCCTCGCCGCCGCCGAGGAAGGCGAAGTCGCGTTTACGCTCGACGACATCGACCGCATCTCGCGCAAGGTTCCGTGCCTGAGCAAGGTTTCGCCGTCGACGAACAAATACCATATCGAGGACGTGCACCGCGCCGGCGGAATCTTCGGAATCCTCGGCGAACTCGACCGCAAGGGTCTGATCAACCGCGAGGCGAAAACGGTTCACACCGCGACGATCGGAGAAGCGATCGACGCCAACGACGTTCGGAGGCGCCCGGACGACGAAGCGCTCCGCGCGTTCTATCTTTCCGCGCCCGGCGGCGTCCACGCCGAAGAGCCGTTCTCGCAGAGCAAGCGTTACGCGGAACTCGACCTCGACCGCGAAAACGGCTGCGTCCGCGATGTCGAGCACGCCTACACGAAGGAAGGCGGCCTCGCCGTCCTTTACGGCAACATCGCGCTGGACGGCGGCGTCGTCAAGACCGCCGGCGTCGACGAAAGCATCTGGAAGTTTTCGGGCAAGGCGCGGATCTACGAAAGTCAGGACGCCGCGGTCAAGGGGATTCTCGGCGGCGAAGTCGTCGCCGGCGACGTCGTCGTGATCCGCTACGAAGGGCCGAAAGGCGGCCCCGGATTCCAGGAAATGCTCTACCCGACGTCGTATCTGAAATCGCGCGGCCTGGGGAAAACCTGCGCGCTTCTGACCGACGGACGTTTTTCGGGAGCGACTTCGGGGCTTTCGATCGGCCACGTTTCGCCGGAAGCCGCCGAGGGCGGAGCGGTCGGCCTGATCGAGGAAGGCGACACGATCGAATTCGACATTCCAAACCGCCGGATCCACCTCGCGGTCTCCGACGAGGTGCTCGCAAAGCGTCGCGCGGCGATGGAAGCGAAGGGCGACTTGGCCTGGAAGCCGGTCGCACGCGACCGCGTCGTTTCGCGCGCGCTTGAAGCCTACGGGCTGATGGCGACGTCGGCGTCCCGAGGCGCGGTGCGCGACCTTGCGCAGTTGAAACGCCGCTGAACTCATGGCCCTGTCGGTCTGGCTCGGGTTTCTCGTCGCGTCGATCCTGATCGCGCTCTCGCCCGGGCCGGGCGCGGCCGTCTCGATGAGTACCGGGATGCGCTACGGCTTCGTCCCGGCCTTGCGCGCGATCGCGGGTCTCCAGTGCGCGTTGCTCTGCCAGCTTGGCGTCGTCGCGGCGGGACTCGGCGCGATTCTCTCGGCATCGACATCGGCGTTCAATGTCGTCCGCTTCGCCGGCTCCGCGTATCTGATCTGGCTCGGCGTCCAGAAATGGCGCGAGACGCCGCGAAAGGTCGGCGAAGACGAGCCGACGGCGCGGCGCAATCTCTTTTTTCAGGGTATTTTCGTCAACCTGAGCAACCCCAAGGCGATCATCTTCATCGCCGCGCTGACGCCGCAGTTCATCGACCCGAGCCGCGCGCAGGCACCGCAGTTTTTGATCATTGCGCTGACGATGTGCGGCGTCGACGTCGTCGTGATGTCGTGTTACGCGCTGCTCGCGGCGCGCATGGGGCGCTGGTTGCGCGACGCGCGCGCGCATAAAGTGCAAAGCCGCTTTTTCGGCGGCGTTTTCGTCTGCGCCGGACTTATGCTCGCCACGGCCGGGCGGAATTGACCGCGAATCGGCGCGCGGAGGATACAATGCGACGAGCGCGCGAACCGTTCGGCGCGTCCCCTTTATCTGGAGAGATGAATATGAAGAAAGTCTATCGCATCGGTCAGATCGTTCCGAGTTCGAATACGACGATGGAAACGGAAATTCCTGCGATGTTCCATGCGAGGGAGGGCATCGAGCCGGAACGCTTCACTTTCCACTCGAGCCGGATGCGGATGAAGAAAGTCTCCAAGGAAGAACTCGAGGCGATGGACAAGGATTCGGATCGCTGCGCGCTCGAACTCTCGGACGCGCGCGTCGACGTTCTCGGCTACGCCTGCCTCGTCGCCATCATGAGCATGGGCAAAGGCTACCACCGCGTCTCCGAGGAGCGTCTGCACCGGCATACCGTCGAGAACGGCGGCCCCGCGCCGGTCGTCACGAGCGCGGGCGCGCTCGTCGAGGGCTTGAAGGCGATCGGCGCAAAGAAAGTCTCGATCATCGCGCCGTATATGAAGCCGCTGACAAAGCTCGTCGTCGACTATATCGAAAACGAGGAGATCGAAGTCGTCGACAGTCTGTCGCTCGAAATTCCCGACAATCTCGTCGTCGGCGCGCAGGACCCGCTCGCGCCGGCCGACCTCTGGAAAAAACTCAATCTGGCAAACGCCGACGCGATCGTCGCGTCGGCGTGCGTGCAGATGCCCTCGCTCGCGTCGATTCCCCTGATCGAGGCGGCGAGCGGTTTTCCGGTCGTTTCGAGCGCCGTGTGCACGACGTACCGGATGCTCGAAGCGCTGGGCCTGAAAACGCGCGTTCCGGAGGCCGGCGTCCTGCTTTCCGGGAAATATACGACCTGATCCCGAGTGCCAAGCGTTCCGGTAAACCCGGAACGCCTGGCCTCGGTGTGGATCCAGGCTTTTTTCGCGTTCGCTTTTGGCGTTTTTTCCGTTACACTTCCTTTCCGACGCCGGTTTCATCATGACCGGCGCCCCCCAAACCACCCGAATTCGAGTTCTATGCACGCACACACGCTTCCATCCAGACAGGGATTGCAATGGCTGTCGAACAGCTTCAGGATTTACGGCAAAGCCCAGGTTCGGATGCCCTTGGTCGTCCTCTGTTACATGGCGGTCGGGATGGTCATGCTCATGTTCGGGATGCCCGGTCTTCTGCTTTTTTTTCTGCTCGACCCGATGTTCTCGGTCGGGCTGACCAATCTGTCGCACCGCGTCGACCAAGGCGTCAAGGTCGACCCCGGCGTCATCTTCTCCGGTTTCCTCAAAAAACCAGGAACGCTGCTCGCGGTCGGGACGATTTACGCTGGAGTCATGCTTGCCGTTTTCGTGCTCGCGCTGCTGTTGTTCCGCCTGGTTTTCGGAGAAGCTCCGTTGCGCGAGTTCGCCGAGCTGTTTGAACAGGCCGGAAGCGCGCGCAAAGACATCCCCCCGGAAATGTTCGCGTCGATCACGCGGCTCTTCCAGATCGCGCTCTTTCTCCACATTCCGCCGAGCGTCGTTTTCTGGCACGCGTCGATTCTGATCGCGTGGCACGACCTGCCGAAAGGCAAGGCGCTGTTTTTCAGTCTCGTCGGCTGTCTGCGCAACTGGCGCGCTTTCCTGGTTTATGTCGCCGCAATCTTTATCGTCATGGTGCTGATCCCGAATCTCGTTCTGGGGATGCTCGCGAAATTCGCGTTCGGCCTGCGGGGACTCGTCGCCGTCAGCATGGTATTCATGCTGCTGGTGATCAACCTCTGGTGCATCGGGCTCTACGTCAGCTACCGCGACATTTTCGCCACGATCGATGAAACCGTCTGAAACGCGGGAACTTTTGCCGCTCGGACTCTTCGGCGGGACCTTCGACCCCGTTCATTTCGCGCACCTGCGGCTCGCCGAAGCCGCGTGCTGCGAATTGGGACTCTCGGGTGTGCGCTGGATTCCGGCGGGCAACCCCGTCCTGCGCGAATCCCCGCTCGTCGACGCGCGCCACCGACTCGAAATGGTGCGCCTTGCGATCGCGGACAACCCGTGTTTCGAACTCGACGCGGCCGAGGTCGAAGCCGAACGCCCCAGTTATACCGTGCCGACGCTCGAGCGCCTGCGCCAGGACGACCAATGCGGCGCAAGACGCCCTCTGGTCTTGCTCGTCGGCGCGGACGCCTTTTCGAGCCTGCCCGCCTGGTATCGCTGGGAGTGCATTTTCGAGCTTGCGCACGTCGCCGTCGCGCGTCGTCCGGGCTTCCCGATCGAACCCGAGACGCTCCCGGAGCGCCTGTCGCAAATCTGGCGCGACCGTTTCGCCGCCGACCCGGCGGCCTTGTCGCTCGCGCCGTCCGGTGCCGTCGTGAGTTTTCCGATGACGCCGCTCGGCATTTCCGCGACGCGGGTCCGGCGATTGATTTCGCGCGGGATCAGCACGCGCTATCTTCTGCCCGACGCGGTGATCGCGTACGTCGAAGAACGCCGTTTTTATCGGGAATCGGCCGGCGCGTAAAACACGCCGAAACAAGGCTTTTCAACGAAATTCAAACCGGAACAGTTTATGATGAACGCCAGCCAAATCGGGAAACTCGTCGTCAGCGCTCTCGAAGACATCAAGGGAAAGGACATCGAAACCATCGATACGTCCCGGCTCACGCCGCTTTTCGAGTACATCGTCGTTGCAACCGGAGAGTCGAACCGCCAGGTGCGCGCGCTCGCAAGAAACGTCCAGGAAAAAGCGCGTGACGCGGGTATCGAAATCCTCTCGACCGAGGGAGAAGACGCCGGCGAATGGATTCTCGTCGACTTGGGGGAGGTCATCGTCCACGTCATGCAGCCCGCGGTTCGCGGCTACTATAAACTCGAAGAACTCTGGAGCAGTCGAAGCCGACCGCCCTTGCGCGTCCCACCAGTGGAATGAAATTCGGTATTTTTGCCGTATGCCGCAAGGCGCGGGGCTGGATCGCCGCCGGCTGCGATGAATACGTCAAACGAATGCCGCGTGAATTGTCCGTGTCGATCGTCGAAATAAAGCCCGCGACGGGCGAGTCGCGCGCGCAACGCCTCGCGGCTGAAAAAACGCGCTTCCTTCTGGCGTCGCGCGCGTTCGAGAGGCGCGTCGCGCTCGACGAGCGCGGCGCCGACTTGACGACGCCCGAACTCGCGCGCCGCGTCGAATCCTGGTTGCAAAAAGGCGGTGATACGGCTTTCATGATCGGCAGCGCCGAAGGGCTCGACGAAGAGCTGAAACGGAACGCCGACGAATCGATCCGCCTATCGAGCCTGACCTTGCCGCACGCGCTCGCGCGTCTTCTTCTTTGCGAGCAGCTCTACCGCGCGGCGAGCCTCCTGAAGAATCACCCCTACCACCGTGAATGACACTCCCTCAAAATCGCCCGCGCCGGTTCCGCATTTCCGGCTCTATTTGGCGTCGCACAGCCCACGTCGCCGCGAACTGCTGACGCGGATCGGCGTTCGCTTCGACAGCCTCGTCTTTCGCGGTCCGCCGCGCGAGGACAGCGAAGTCGACGAACTCCCCCTGATGAGCGAAACACCGGCCGACTACGTCCAGCGTCTCGCCAAGGCAAAGGCGCTGCACGGGCTGAGCCTCGTGAAGCAGCGGAAGATGCCGGCTCAGCCCGTGCTCGCCGCGGATACCGCAATCGAATTCGATGGGAAAATCGTCGGCAAACCTTTGAGTGCCGCGAGCGCCGCGGAAATCCTGAAGCGTTTCTCGGGGCGCTCGCACCGCGTATTGACGGCGGTAACGCTCGCCGATGAAACGCGCGTCGAATCGGCGCTTTCGGTCAGCGAAGTCGTCTTCGGCGTGCTTTCCGATGAAGAAATCCGCCGCTATGTCGAGAGCGGCGACCCGATGGACAAGGCCGGCGCCTACGGAATCCAGGGGTACGCCGCGCTCTTCGTCGAGCGATTGTCGGGCAGCCATTCGGGCGTGATGGGCTTGCCGCTTTTCGAGACGGGGCGTTTACTCAGGCGCTTCGGGTTTTTTCCGTAAAAAAACCCGGTCAATCTCCGGCAACGACGACCGTCACCAGCGCATCGAGCTTGACGCGCCGCGCGAAAGCGTCGCGGACTTCGGCGGCGGTGACCTTTTCGACGTTTTCGGCGTAGCGGTCGAGGTAGTCGAGCGGGTAATCGAAAAAACCGACGACGGCGACGTTTTCCAGGATTTTTCGGTTGCTGTCGAGGCGTAGCGGAAAGCTACCGACCAGATTCTGCTTCGCCGTTTCGAGTTCCGCCTTGTCCGGGCCTTCGGCGAGAAAGCGCGCGAGCACCTCGCGCGTCAGCTTCAAGGCTTCATCGACCTGCTGCTTTTTCGTCTGCAATCCGATCTGGAAGGGGCCGAGTTGCGCCATCGGGCTGAACGCGCTGTAAACGCTGTAGGCAAAACCGCGTTTTTCGCGGACTTCGCGCATCAGGCGCGAAACGAAACCGCCGCCGCCGAGCGCGTGGTTCCCGACGAGCAAGGGGAAATAATCGGGGTCACCACGCGCGATCGCGGGCAATCCGATGAAGATATGCGCCTGCGTCGCCGGATGCGCGACGCGCCGCTCGCCCCCTTGCGGAAGTTCGGGGCGGTCGATGCGTTCCGGCGCGCGGCCTTCGGGCAGACGGGCGGTCAATTTCCGCGCGAGTTCCTCGGCCTGCGGACGCGTGAGGTCGCCGACGATCGTGAGCGAGGCGCGCGCGGCCGAGTAAAAATCGCTGTAGAACGCCTGAAGATCCGAGCGCTGCAAAGCTTCGAGCGATTCGGGCGACGTGAGGCGGCCGTAGGGGTGCGAAGGGTAGGCCGCCGACCAGAATGCGCGGCTCGCGAGGACGCCGGGGCGCGTCAGCCCCTCCTTCAGGTGGGAGACCGTGCGCGCTTTCTCGCGGGCAAGAACTTCTTCGGGAAAAAGCGGCGCGCTCACGACGGCTTCCATGATTTCAAGCGCGGGGACGCGCTTATCCTCGTCCGAAAGCGTCCGCAGAGCGATCGACGCGCGGTCCCTGTCGACGCCGCCGCCGAGCAGGGCGCCCAGGTCGGTCAGACGAGACGCGATCGCCGTCTCGTCCATTCCCTCGACGCCGTGGTCGATCAACCCCATCGTCATCGCGGCGAGTCCCGCTTTCCCGAGGGGGTCGAGCGCGCTGCCCGCCGCGAAATCGATTTGGACGTCCAGAATCGGCAACACGTGCGTTTCGACGAAAAAAACGCGCGCACCCGACGGCGCGACCCAGTGCGCGATCTCGACGGCGGCCTCAGCGAAGCGGAATACCGGAACGAGAAGAACAAGGAACAAGGCTCGGATGATTTTTGTATTCAACATGGGCTGGCTCCGTTTTTCAGTGCGACCGCGCGGTCGGGGAGGGCGTACTACGCGCCGACGCTTCATCCAGGGGCTGCGGGTCGAGTTCGGCGACGGTGAGGGCGTCGTCGTTGAAATATTTTCGCGCGACGGCTTTGACGTCGTCCGAAGTGACCGCTTTGAGTTTTTCGACCAAACGCGCCTCGTCGCGGAATGAAAAACCCGAAGCTTCGAGTTCGCCGATCTCCATCGCCTGACCGAACATCGAATCGAGTTTATAAACCTGTGCGGCGACGAGTTGATTCCGCGCGCGCGTCAATTCCTCCTCGCTCACGCCGTCTTCGACGATTTTCGCTATTTCAGCGCGGAAGCCCGCTTCGAGGTCGGCGCGCGTCTTCCCTTCACTCGGCGAACCGTGAAAATAGAACAGCCCCGGACCGCGCGCGATCGCGTCGTATCCGGCGCTCGCCGACGCAGCGATACGCTGCTCGCGGACTAGGCTGCGCGAAAAGCGCGCCGCCGAGTGCCCGTCCAGAATCGCCGAAAGCATTTCGAGCGCGTAGGGGTCGCCGTCGCCCTCGACGTCGCGGATCACCGGAACCTTGTACGCCATCAGAACGACGGGCAGCTTCGCGGGCGCTTTGACGACGAGCCGCCGCAAACCGCGCTGCGGCGGCTCGGTCTGCGGCTTGCGTTCGGGGAGCGCGCGCGGCTTCAAGACGCCGTAATGACGTTCCGCGAGGGCAAAAACTTCGCGGTGGTCGACGTCGCCGACGACGACGACGAAGGCGTTGTTCGGAAGATACCAGCGATCGTACCAAGCGCGCGCGTCGCCGACGCTCATGTTTTCCAGGTCGTTCATCCAGCCGATGATCGGCGCGCGGTAGGGGTGCGCCTGGAAAGCCGTCGCGATCGCGTATTCGGTGAGTAGCGCCTGCGGCCTGTCGTCGGTGCGCATGCGGCGTTCTTCCATGACGACCTTGATTTCCTGCGCGAACTCCTTCGCGTCGAGTGTCAGGTGGCACATCCGGTCGGCCTCGAGGCGCATCATTCGGCCGAGTTGCCGCTTCGGGATCTGCTGGAAGTAGGCGGTATAGTCCTTTCCGGTAAATGCGTTGTCGCGCCCGCCGACGCGCGCGACGATGCGGCTGAATTCGCCGGGACCGAAGGCCGGCGTGCCTTTGAACATCATGTGTTCGAGCAGGTGCGCAACGCCCGTCGTCCCGTTGGTTTCGTCCATGCTGCCGACGCGGTACCACGCCATGTGCGCGACGGTCGGCGCGCGGTGGTCTTCGCGGACGATGACGCGAAGGCCGTTGGAGAGGCGGCGTTCGTAGGTGTCGGCGAACGCCGGCGGGAGCGCGGCGACCAGCCCGAGCAAAACGACGGGCCATCGTGGAAATCGAAAGGTTTTGAACATGATTTATCGAGTTTGCTTCTGTTAGAATTTGCCGGTACCGGAATATTAACACCCCTTATTCGACGGACATTCCAGAAGCGGAAATATTCGGCGCGCGCTTTGCCGACCACACCCAATGTGAATTGAAACCATATGTTCGATTTTTTCAGGAAATCTTCTTCCGCCGAGACCGCCTCCGACGCTACGGACGACGAGGAAAACGCGTCGTCCGAACCCGGCTGGCACGAGCGCCTGAAAACCGGCCTGTCGAAAACGCGCGCCCAGTTCGGCAAGCAGCTCAAATCGGTTTTTTCCCGCGCCAAGGTCGACGACGATCTCCTCGAAACGCTCGAAACGCTGCTCATTTCGAGCGACGCCGGACTCGAAGCAACCGACTACCTGCTCGACGAACTGAAGAAGCGCGTCAAACGCGAAGGCGCCGAGACGCCGGAAAAAATACACGGCGCGCTGAAAGAAGCCTTCCTCGAATTGCTCGTCCCGCTCGAAAAGCCGCTCGACGTTTCCTCGCACAAGCCCTTCATCGTCATGCTCGCCGGCGTCAACGGCGCGGGAAAGACGACGTCGATCGGAAAATTGGCAAAGTATTTCCAGGCGCGGGGGTGTTCGGTGCTGCTCGCGGCGGGCGACACCTTCCGCGCCGCCGCGCGCGAACAGTTGCAAGCCTGGGGCGAACGCAACGGCGTCACCGTCGTTTCGCAGGCCTCGGGCGACCCGGCGGCGGTGATCTTTGACGCGATCACGTCGGCAAAGGCGCGCGGTATCGACGTCGTCCTCGCCGATACTGCCGGACGCCTGCCGACGCAACTCAATCTGATGGAAGAAATTTCCAAGGTCAGGCGCGTGATCGACAAGGCCGAACCCGGCGCGCCGCACGAAACGCTGCTCGTGATCGACGCGAACTTCGGGCAGAACGCGCTGAGCCAGCTCGAAGCCTTCGACAAGGCGATCGGCGTGGACGGGCTGATCGTGACCAAACTCGACGGTAGCGCCAAGGGAGGCGTCGTCGCCGCGATCGCGCGGCAATGCCCCAAGCCGATCCGCTTCATCGGCGTCGGAGAGCGCATCGACGATCTGCGTCCCTTCGTCGCGCGCGATTTTGTCGAAGCGATTTTCGAATAGAACAAGACATGATCAGCGCGCGCGCGCTTTCCAAGCGTTATCCTCAGGGCATTGAAGCGCTCAAGGATTTGAGCTTTGACATCGAAACCGGCGAGATGGTCTTCATCACCGGGCGTTCCGGCGCGGGAAAAACGACGCTCTTCCGTCTGCTCGCGGCGATCGAGCGCCCGACCTCGGGCAGCATCGTCGTCAACGGACAGAACCTCGTCGCGCTACGCGAGAGTGCGATTCCCTTCCTGCGGCGCAGCTTCGGTCTCGTTTTCCAGAACCAGAAGCTTCTGTTCGACCGTAACGCGCTCGACAATGTCCTGCTCCCGATGAAGATCGCCGGCCTGTCCACGAACGAAGCGCTACGCCGCGCGCGCGCCGCGCTCGACAAGGTCGGCCTGTCGCACCGCGAAAAAGCGGACCTTCTGACGCTCTCGGGCGGCGAACAGCAACGCCTGGCCATCGCGCGCGCGGTCGTCAACCGGCCGTCGATCCTGCTCGCCGACGAACCGACGACGAACCTCGACGCGGACTCGGCCGCGGGAATCCTCGAGATATTCCGCGCCTTCCATCAGGTCGGCGTCACGCTGATCGTCGCCACGCACGACCCGCAATGGGTTTCCCGCGTTGCGCCGCGCATCCTGCACCTCGATCAAGGGCGGCTTCAGGAGGATGTCGAATGAGACGCTTTCTGACCCAGCACGTATCGGCTTTTTCCGACGCGGTACGCAAACTGCTTGCGTCCCCGCTCGGGTCGGTCCTCTCGTTCGTCGTGATCGGAACGGCGCTGGCGCTGCCGGCCGCCGGCTGGCTCGTCCTCGACAACCTGCGCGACCTGGCCGGCGGTGTGCCGAAACCCCAGCAGATCAGTCTCTTCATGGTGCCGTCGGCGGACAAGCGCGCCTTCGACGAAGTTGAAGTACGCTTGCGGCTCGCGCGCGTCGGAAGCTGGCGCTTCGTCCCGCGCGACGAAGCCTTGGAGCGCTTGAAAGCGATCGAAGGCGTCCCGGAAATCCTTGAGACCTTGCCGAAAAACCCGCTACCCGACGCCTTTATCGTCGAACCCGAAGATGTCCGTCCCGAAGCGGTCGAAAGTCTGGCGAAAACCTTCTCGAGCTGGCCGGAAGTCGAGCACGTACAACTGGACTCCGAATGGGTGCGGCGCTTCGACGTTTTCCTGCGCATCGGCCGGATCATGATCGCAATGCTCGCGGGACTGTTCGGCGGCGCGCTGATCATCGTCACCTTCAACACGATTCGCCTTCAAATCCTTGCGCAGGCGGATGAAATCGAAGTCGCCCGCCTGATCGGCGCGACGAACGCCTTCGTCCGGCGGCCTTTCCAGTATTTCGGTTTTTTGCAGGGTCTGCTCGGCGGCCT
>JAISDL010000195.1 GCA_031264825.1 Accumulibacter sp.
AAGTGCCGGCCTGGATGAGGAGTTTATCGACGAGCGTCGTTTTACCGTGGTCTACGTGGGCGATGATCGCAATATTGCGTACGGGACGGGACATGAAAGAAGGAACTCACAGAAGGGGCGCCGATTCTACCACTCACGCGGCGTGGGGAATAGAGGTGTTTTTGCGTGGGTGCGCAGAATTTCACGGCGCGTCGGCGTGTCGGCGATTCGCAGCATCGCTCAGTGCCCCCCCCGCTCATTGCCGACCGACGAGGCTTTCGATTTCGGCGACGGTTTTCGGCGCCGACGTATACACTTCGGCGCCGGTTTCGGTGACGAGAACGTCGTCCTCGATGCGGACGCCGGTTCCGTGGAAGGCTTCGGGCGCGGCGCATCCGGGGCGGAAATAAAGCCCCGGCTCGACCGTCAGCGTCATCCCGGGCGCGAGGACGGCCGATTCGCGCGCCTTCGAGACGTATTCGCCCGCGTCGTGGACGTCGAGTCCGAGCCAATGCCCCGTTCGGTGCATGTAGTAGGGTTTGTACGCTTCGCTTTCGATCAGGCCGTCGACCGCGCCGCTCAAGACCTTCAGGTCGACGAGCCCCTGGACGAGCACGCGCAGCGCGGCCTCGTGGTACGCGTCGAAGGAGGCGCCCGGCGCGATCGCGGAAAACGCGGCGGCCTGCGCCGCGAGGACGATTTCATAGACGTCGCGCTGCGCCGGAGTGAAGCGTCCTCCGACCGGGAATGTCCGCGTGATGTCGGCGGCGTAGTTCTCGAATTCGCAACCCGCGTCGATCAGGACGAGTGTTCCTTCGGCGAGCGGCGCGCGATTTTCGTCGTAGTGGAGGACGCAGGCGTTGGCACCGCCGGCGACGATCGGCGGGTACGCGTGGCCGTTGGCGCCCAAGCGGCGGAATTCGTAATCGAGTTCGGCTTCGAGCGCGTATTCGGCCATCCCGACGCGGCAGGCGCGCATCGCGCGCACGTGGCCCGCCGACGCGATCGCCGCGGCCTTGCGCATCAGCGCGATTTCGGACGTGTCCTTGACTCGCCGCATGTCGTCGAGGTGGACGCAAAGGTCGGCGACGCGCGTCGGAGCGCGCGTCCCGGCGCGCGAGGTAGCGCGCAGGCCGTCGATCAGCGCGAAGACGCGGGTCTCCCATTCCCGGTAAGTCCCGAAGGGGAGCCAGAGAGTTTCGACGCCGGAAAACAGTTCGGGAAGGCGCGCGTCGATTTCGGAAAAAGCGCAAGCCTCGTCGAAACCGAAAGACGCGCACGCGGCGTCCGGGCCGTAACGAAACCCCTCCCAGGTCTCGCGCGCTTCGTCTTTTTCACGACAGAAGAGCAGGCTGCGCGGCGCGGCGCCTCCGACGAGGACGACGAGCGCTTCGGGTTCCGGGAATCCGCTGAGGTAGTGGAAATAGCTGTCGGGGCGGTAGGGGTAGTACGAATCGCGGTTGCGGAGGCGCTGCGGCGCGGTCGGGACGACGGCGATTCCGTCGCCGATCCGTTCAAGCAGCGCGCGGCGGCGGGCGGCGTAAACGGAAGGCGCGAGATGCGGAGTATCAGGGAGTGCGTTCATTTTGTTTCCATTGACAATGCCCGGTCGAGCGCGGCGAGTTGTTCGGGGGTTCCGACGTTGAACCACCGGCCTTTATGATGTTCCCCGGTCACGCGGCCTTGGGCGATCTCCCTGTCGAGCAGGGGGCGCAGCTTCATGAACGTGGATTTGGGAAGCCCGGCGAAAAGAGCGGGGGTGAAAACGCCGATCCCCGCGTACGTGAGCGCCTCACCCCCCGTGTCGCCGATGCTCCGAAGGCTTTCGCCGTCGAGGCGAAAGTCGCCTTCGGGGTGGTACGGCGGGTTATCGACGAGGACGAGATGCGCCGACCGTGCGGGGTCGGAAGCGAGGTCGCGGGCGATCCGGTGCGCTTGGTCGAAGTCCCAGTCGCACCAGAGGTCGCCGTTGGCGACGAGGAAGGCGTCGTCGCCGAGCAGCGGCAGAGCGTGCGTGATTCCTCCGGCGGTTTCGAGCGCGCCGGAAGTTTCCGGCGAATAATGGATTTCGAGACCGAAACGCCGGCCGTCGCCGAGCGCGGCTTCGATTTGGCCGCCCAGGTGCGCGAGATTGACCACGATGTTGCGAAAGCCGGCGGCGGCCAGGCGTTCGATCTGATGGACGATCAGCGGTTTGCCGGCGGCGCGCAGGAGCGGTTTCGGCGTCGTGTCGGTCAGCGGGCGCATGCGTTCGCCGCGTCCCGCGGCGAGGATCATCGCTTTCATCTCAGAAGCTCAAACGCGTTTCGGTCTTCACTTCCTCGATCTCGTTCAGGACGCGCGCGAGCGGGCGCAGCTCGGTGTAGCGCGTGCAGACGCGGCGCAGATAGTCCATCACGCGCGGCAGGTCTTTCAGATAATCGTCCTTCGCGTCGCGGTGATACAGGCGGGCAAAAATTCCGAGAACCTTGAGTTGGCGCTGCGCGCCCATCCACTCGTAATCGCGGTAAAAGTCGTAAAAGTCGAGCGGCACCGGGAGTCCCGCGGCGCGCGCGGTTTCCCAGTAGCGGATGACATAGTCAAGCTCGGTCTCCTCGTCCCACGCGATGTAGGCGTCGCGGAAGAGCGAAACGAGGTCGTAGGTGATCGGCCCATAGACGGCGTCCTGAAAGTCGAGGATGCCCGGATTGCCGTGCGCGGTCCGCATGAGGTTGCGCGAGTGGTAATCGCGGTGCACGAAAACCTTCGGTTGCGCGAGCGCGTTCTCGAGTATCTTTTCGAAGACGGCGCCAAGGTCGGCGGTCTGCCGGTCGTTCAGCGCAACGCGGCGATGGCGCGCGACGTACCACTTCGGGAAGAGGCCGATTTCACGCTGCAAGACGTTCCGGTCGTAATCGGGGAGGATACCGGGGCGGCTGGCGCGCTGGATCGCGACGAGCGCGTCGACGGCGTCACCGTAGAGTTCCCGCGCCGTCGAAGCGTCGAGCACTTTCAGGTAAGTCGTATCGCCGAAGTCGGAAAGGAGCAGGAAGCCCCGGTCGAGGTCTTCGGCTTCGACGACGGGAACATTGACGCCCGCGGCGCGAAACAGCGCGGCGACTTTCACGAAAGGACGGCAGTCCTCGTGCTCCGGCGGGGCGTCCATGACGATCCGCGTTCCGCCGTCGGGGAGCGTGATCCGAAAATAACGGCGAAAGCTCGCGTCGGACGACGCGCGCGTCAGCCGGAAATCGTGTTTTTCGCCGTCCGGCGAAAATTGGCGCTTGAGCCAGCCGTCCAACTCGGCGAGACGCGGCATCGCGCTTCCTCTTTAGTGTTAGAATTCATCATTTTATCATTCGACAGCTTCGTGAACCCTGAGTCTGAGCGCTTGTTTTTGTGTCTTACGCCCGGATGATTCTTTTCCTTAGGCCTTGTAGGCAACGAGTTTTGACGCAACTCGCGGCGCGAAGCCTTCGCTTCGCGCGCGTGTCGTGCGTGCTCTGTCTGCTCGTCGGCGGATTGAATCAGGCGGCGCTTGCACAGACTCCTACGCCCTTGCGCGTCGATCCTGCCTTGCTGGGCCTGCCGCCCGCGCGCAAACCGGAGCCGCCCGTGCGCGACGCGGCGCCTTCCGCGGGCGCCCCGCCGACCGAAGAGTCGCGGGAGGGAATCTCCGACGAAAGCCCCCGTGAAACGCCCGATTCCCCGTCAAGACGCGCGGACGAGGGTCGGGGGCGCGATGGCGGTATGGAAGCGACGCCTCCCGTGAGCGCGCCGCAAGCGCGGGAAGAAGGGGTCTCGAAAAAGGAAGTTACCGAAGACGAGACGCGAAAAACGAGCGAAGCGGCGGCCGAAGCGAAAAGCGCGCTTCCGGCAAAGCCCGAAACATCGGGCGCGCCCCAGGAGATCGCCGCGCCGGTGAGGGCGCCCGACCCCGCGAGCGCCCCGCCGATCGAATCCGAACCCGGCTCCGACCCCGACTTCGACCCCACACCGTCGCGCGCACCGCGCGGCGATGCGCCGGACAATGCACCTGAAGCGCGCGCGCCTTCGACGGAAAAACCTCGCGCGCCGTGGGTGACGCCGGCTCCCGGCGAGGTCGAAAACACGCGCAGCCTCGGTCTTTTTCGCGTCGACCCTCGGCTGCTTGGGCTTCCCGGAGCTTTTGCGACGAATGAAGCCGGGACGGCGGAGGGGCAGAGCGCTCCGAGCGCTTCGAGCGATTCTAACGCTCCGGCTTTTTCCGGCGAGAGCTTTGAAAAGAGCGTTTATGCCGAAGAGTCGACCGACGACCTGCCGCCGCTCGCACTCAAGCTGTCCAGGACGCTCGGCGTGATGCCCGAAGGCGATTCCGGAAACGACCGCCCGATCTTCCTGATCGCCGACCGTGTCGTCGGCGACGGAGAGAGCGAAATGAACGCTTACGGCGCGGCCGAGCTACGCAAACCCGACGTCGTCGTCAAGGCGGATCGCCTGACGTACTGGCCGGTCGAGGACGAAATCGAGGGGGAAGGCAACGCGAGGCTCGAACGCGGCCAAGACCTCGTTTCCGGGCCGAAGATGCGGATGCGGCTCGAAGACAAGGTCGGTTTTTTTGAAAACCCCACCTTCCTCGTCAAACGGCAGCCGAAAAATCTCAATACCTTCTGGATGCGGTCCGCCGGCGACCTCGGCGCGCCCGACGACCCCGACGAGGCCGCTTCGGGTTTCGCGCCGCCGCTGATGATCGATTACAAGCGCAGGAATTCGAGCGCGATCGCGCGGACCTACTCCGACGCGCACGGCGACGCCGAGCGGCTCGACCTCGAAGGCGAAAATCATTACAACATGACGAACGCGCGTTTCACGACCTGCTCTCCGGACAACTACGACTGGTACCTCAAGGCCGACGAACTCAAGCTCGATTTCGACAAGGAAGAAGGGCGGGGACGCGGCGCGGCGCTTTATTTCAAGGATATTCCCCTGTTTTATACGCCGATCCTTCCCTTTTCGCTGAGCAACGCGCGCAAGTCGGGATTCCTCGCGCCGTCGTTCGGCGCGACGAGCAACGTCGGCGCGATGATTCGGACGCCGTATTACTGGAATATCGCGCCGAACCTCGACGCGCTCGTCACGCCGCAACTCCTTTTGAGGCGCGGGCTGCTCCTGGATTCGGAAATCCGCTACCTCGACAGGAGGAGCGACGGAAACTACGCGCGCGGACTCGCGCGCCTCAACGTTCTTCCGTCGGACAAACTGCGCGACGGGGAGAACCGCTACGGAATCTCCCTGATGCATACGCAGCATACGCGAAACGGATTCTACGGGCAGATCAATTACAACAAGGTTTCGGACGACAGGTTTTTCACCGACCTGTCGAGCAACGTTTCGATGACGTCGCAAGGCCAACTCCTGCAACAGGGGATTCTCAGCTACTACGGCGGCGGATGGTGGAACGCGACGGCCAATTTCCAGGCCTACCAGACCCTGCAACCCGACCCGAAGAACCCGATCGTCGAACAGTACCGCATGCTTCCGCAGCTCACGTTCAACGCGCGCCAACCCGACCTCTACGGGACCGACAGCAATCTGATGGTCCAATATACGTCGTTTTCGAGGCCGAAGCAGGTGATCAACGGCTTCCTCGTCGACCCGCCGGTCGGCCAGCGCGTCGTGCTCTACCCGCAGGTCTCGCTGCCCTTTATCCGGCCGGGGTGGTACGTCACGCCGAAAGTCGGCATGAACATTCGCCGCTACTCGCTTTCGGGCGGCCCCCAGGGGCAGGAGCACGCGATCAACGTCAACCTTCCGGTGTTCAGCGTCGATTCGGGAATGACCTTCGAGCGCAAGAGCCACTGGTTCGGACGCGATTACACGCAGACCCTCGAACCGCGCCTCTACTATCTGAACATCCCGTACAAGAACCAGAGCCAGATTCCCGTGTTCGATACCGGCTTGGCCGACTTCAACTTCGCGCAGATCTTTTCCGAAAACCAGTTTTCGAGCTGGGATCGGGTCAGCAACGCCAACCAATTGACGGCCGGCCTTTCGAGCCGCCTGCTCGACCCGCGCAACGGTACGGAAATCATGCGCATGATGTTCGGGCAGCGCTTCTACTTCACGAAGGGCAAGGTCGGCCTCGTCGAAGACCCGACGCAAACGCAGGAAGACAGGAAGTGGGACCGGTCGGACTTCCTCGCGTCGCTCAACGGGCAGATCTACCCGCATCTTTACGCCGATTTTTCGCTGCAATACAATTTTTCGGAGCGCGAGGTGAAGCGCCAGTCGATCGGGATGCGCTACGTGCCCGAACCCGGGAAGGTGTTCAACGCGGCCTACCGCTACAACCGCGACGAGGCGTCGCCGATCAACCAGATCGACTTTTCGGCGCAGTGGCCGATCAGCGGGCGTCTCTACGCGGTCGGGCGGCTCAATTACTCGTTCAAGGACGTCGGAACGACGCTTTCGACGGCTTCGCAGGCGGGGCGCGTCGTCCAGGCGGTCACCGGTGTCGAGTACAAGGGCGGCTGCTGGGTTCTGCGCGGCGTCATGCAAAGGCTCGCGCTGACGCAGGATTCGACGTCGTCGGCGTTCTTCGTGCAACTCGAACTCAACGACTTCGCAAGCATCGGCTCGAATCCGATCCAGATTCTCAGGCGCAATATCCAGGGGTATAGTCTGGTCAACGAACCGTATCAGGACTCTTCGTATCTAGGGCAATGACAGGTTGAATCCATCATGAAATCTCTCCGCTTTCTCCTCATTTTTTTCGTTTTCGGTCTGCCGGCGCCTTCGTTCGGCGCGCCGGTTCCCGCCGATCGCATCGTCGCGGTCGTCAATGACGAAGTGATTACGCATCTGGAATTGCTTTCGCGGCTCGAAATGGCGTTGAAGCGCCTGGAAAAACAGGGGATGGAACTCCCGCCGCGCGACGTTCTCGAAAGGCAGATGCTCGAACGCCTGATCATGGACAAGGTGCAGTTGCAGCGCGCGCGCGAGGTCGGCATCAGCATCGACGACATGCAGCTCGAAATGGCGCTCCAAAGGATCGCCGCGGGCAGCAATATGCCGCTTTCGCAGTTCAGCGAGATATTGCAGAAAGACGGGATTTCATTTGCGAGCTTCCGCGAGGACATCCGGAACGAAATGACGATCTCGCGGCTCCGCGAACGCGAGGTCGAGAACAAAATCGTCATATCGGAGGGCGAGATCGACAACTATCTCGCGGGAGACGCCGCCGCCTCCGAGGAAGAATACGAAATCGCGCACATTCTCCTGCGCTCGCCGGAGTCGGCGAGTCCCGAACAGATTCTGGCGCTTCAGAAAAAAGGCGAGGAGATACTCGAACGCCTCGGACAGGGCGAGGACTTCGCCAAGATGGCCGCGGCGTATTCCGACGCGCCCGACGGTCTCCAGGGCGGCTACATGGAGAAGCGCCCGCTCAACCGCCTTCCGAACCTCTTCGCCGACGCGGTCGCCCGCATGGGCAACGGAGAAACCTCGCGGCTCCTTCGCAGCCCGAACGGTTTTCACATCGTCAAGCTGATTTCGAAGACAGGGGGAAGGAATCTCCTTCCGGCGGTACAGCAAACGCGCGTTCGCCATATCCTGATCCGCGTCAACGAACTCGTCTCCGAATCGGAGGCGAAGCACCGGCTCGACGGACTCTACGAGCGGATTCGTTACGGCGGGAACTTCGCCGAACTCGCGCGCCTCTACTCGCAGGACGGAACCGCGACGAAGGGCGGCGACCTGGGCTGGGTGTATCCCGGAGACACCGTCCCGGAATTCGAACAGGCGATGGACGCGCTGAAACCCGGCGAACTCAGCGAGCCGGTACAGACGCCTTTCGGCTTTCACCTGATCGAGGTTCTGGAGCGCCGCGTCCAGGACGTTTCGACCGAACGCCAGCGCGCGGCCGCGCGTCAGGCGCTGCGCGAAAGAAAGCTCGACGAGGCCTACCAGGACTGGTTGCGCCAGGAGCGCGACAGCGCCTACATCGAAATCCGTCTGAACGAAGCCGAAGCGGCGGAAGCGACATGAGCGAAGCGCTTCTCGTCGCGGTCACTTCGGGCGAGCCGGCGGGTGTCGGCCCCGAGCTGTGTCTGCGCCTTGCCGAACGGCGCTTCGACGGCGCGCGCGTCGTCGTTCTCGGCGATCGCCGCCTGCTGGAAGAGCGCGCCGCGCGCCTCGGCGCGTCGGTCGCCCTGCGCGAAGACGCTCTCTCGGAGGAGAGCGCGCCGGGGACGCTCGACATCCTCGACGTGCCGCTCCTTCGCCCCTCGTTGCCGGGGCGTCCCGACCCGGCGAATTCGCCCTGCGTATTGAAGTTGCTCGACCGCGCCCTCGCGGGCTGCGTGTCGGGCGAATTCGCCGCGATGGTCACGGCGCCCGTGCATAAAGGCGTGATCAACGACGCCGGAATTCCATTCACGGGGCATACCGAATACCTCGCCGAAAAAACCCGGACGCCGCGCGTCGTCATGATGCTCGCGGGCGGCGGCCTCAAGGTCGCGCTCGTGACGACGCATCTGGCGTTAAAGGATGTCCCCGCGTCGATCACGCGCAACGCGATCGAAGAATCCTTGCGCATCCTGCACGCCGAAATGAAAAGGAAATACGGGGTCGCGTCGCCGCGCATCCTCGTCTCCGGGCTGAACCCGCACGCCGGCGAGGGTGGCTACCTCGGCAGGGAAGAGATCGACGTCATAAACCCGGTTCTCGAACGCCTGCGCGGCGAGGGGATGCTTCTTCTTGGCCCCTTCCCGGCGGATACGCTCTTTACGCCGCCGATCCTTTCCCGCGGCGATTGCGTTTTGGCGATGTACCACGACCAGGGACTCGCGGTGCTCAAATACGCGAGCTTCGGCCAGGGAATCAACGTCACGCTGGGTCTCCCGGTCATTCGCACTTCGGTCGACCACGGAACGGCGCTCGACCTCGCCGGAACGGGGAAGGCCGACGCGGCGAGCCTTTTCGCCGCGGTCGAGCAGGCGGTCGAGATGGCGCGCCGCCCTAAGTGAGAAAGTGAAGCGTCCCGTCGCCCGGAAACGCTTCGGGCAACACTTTCTGACCGACGGCGGCGTCATCGGCGCCCTCGTCGAAGCGATCGCGCCGAGTGCGCACGATCGCATCGTCGAAATCGGGCCGGGTGCCGGCGCGCTGACGCGCCCGCTGCTTTCGCGCGTCGAGTGCTTGCGCGTCGTCGAAATCGACCGCGACATCGTCGCGCGCCTGAAGTGCGAATTCCCGCCCGAAAAACTCGTGATCGCCGAGGGCGACGCGCTCAGCTTCGACTTCGGAACGTTCGCCGCCGACGCGAAAATGCGCCTCGTCGGAAACCTCCCGTACAACATTTCGACGCCGCTTCTCTTCCATCTGGAGAAATACGCCGACCGCGTGATCGACATGCACTTTATGTTGCAAAAGGAAGTCGTCGACCGGCTCGGGGCCGACCCGCGCACCGCCGATTACGGACGGCTGTCGGTGATGCTTCAGTATCGTTATGTCATCGACCGCCTCTTCGACGTGCCGCCCGAATCGTTCGACCCGCCGCCGAAGGTCGATTCGTCGGTCGTCAGGATGATCCCGCGCCGACGCGAAGAACTCAAAGCGAGAGACGCAATGCGTTTTTCCCGTCTCGTCCGGGCGGCTTTCTCGCAGCGGCGCAAGATGCTGCGCAATACGCTCAAGGGCGAGGTCACCGAGACCGATCTGGCGCGGGCCGGGATCAGCCCGACGGCGAGAGCCGAGGAATTGTCCGTCGATGATTACGTGCGGTTGGCTAATCAGAAGACAGAAGACTGAGGACAGAAGACAGAATTGTGATCTGTTTTCAGTATTCAGTGGTCTCATCGGAGGACAGAGGCTATAGGTTAGTGTGAAACAACCCGGGATTTGGGCGCAAAAAATCATCGCCGACAATGACGCCGCG